>JBBDNX010000187.1:0-6157 GCA_040877345.1 Pirellulales bacterium | reverse complement strand
TTCAGACTTTTTTTGGGACCGATGGCTTCACTCGTAACGCCTTTACCAGCAGTTATTTAACGCGCGTGGACGCCTCTGCGATTCGGGCGTTTTTTAAAAAAAATTTGCACCCAAATGTCAGGTTTTGGGCCTGAATCTCGACTGTTACAACGGGGCAGTGCATGCGTGCCCCGGCGGCATCGGCCCGGGGCCGCCCAGAGGCGTCCAACGAGGTTCGCCAGTATGCCGCTTGCGCCGCAAAGTTTACCTGATCTGCACGGGCCCAACCGGTCGGGGACAATTTTCGGCAAAGCGCTGCTTTCGCGGTCTTCGAGGCTGGACGCATTGATCCGGAGCCCAGAATAATCCGGCTGGCCTAACGCGATGCCTTGGGTCAGCGACACCTCACGGCGGGGTGCACAGCGATGAGCAACGTCCATCCGACCCACCTGTTTCCGAGGGGATCGACTCTCGATCCCGCAGCGCTGCCGACCGAGTTCAGTTCGCCCTCGCCCGATGCGCCGGCGGGCGAGACACCCGCCGCCGGCGGGGGCGTGGCGGCACGCCACCGTTACGACCCTCACGCCCCTCATCATCATCCCTGGCATGGCCGTGCCGCGCCGCCCCTGGGCGCTCTGCGCTCGATTTTCGGGTCGCTCGGCGAGGCCTCGACCCCCCAGGCCCAGCGTGAACAAGTCCTTGCGCAGCAACTGAGTCCGACGATCGCGGCCTGGGTCGAGGCTTACACGTCCGTCGGTAAGCGTAACTTATACTTGTGGAAATGGTGTACCCGTGGGGTCGAGTTGACAACGCTTCCATGCGTGCCGCCCGATCTCCGCGCCGACGCCGTCGATACGAAAGTTCTTTCCGGCATGCTCAACGTGCTGTTGGACGACGCAGCCGACCAGCAGGGGCACGCCGGCTTGCTGGGCGAACTGTTGAAATTGGTCCACGGAGCCAGCCCCGATTGGAGTCGACTCAACCACGAAGAGCAGGCCTACGGGCGGTTTACGCGCTGCGTCTGGCGGGAGTATTGGCGCCGGGTGCGGCGGTATCCTTGCTTTGCCGCGTTCAAGCAACTGCTGCGGTACGACCTGGCTCAGCTTTTCAACACGATCCATTATTCATACCTGGTCAATCGAAACCTTTCCATGCTCAACCTGGTCGAGCACGACCAGTACTCGGCGCAGGGAATGATGATGATGAGCTTCGCCACCGTCGACCTGATGTGCACGCCGGGCTTCGACGTCCGCGAGCTGGGCACGCTGCGCGAGGCGGTCTGGCATGGCCAGTGGATGGCGCGGATCGGCAACCTGATCAGCACCTGGAAGCGGGAGATCGACGAGGGCGACTACACCAGCGGCGTCTTTGCCCGCGCGGTGGCCCTCGGCGAGCTCTCGATCGAGCAGCTTGCCAAAGCCGATCCCGGCCAGATCGAAGGGGTGATCCGGCATGGAGGGCACGAGGAACACTTCCTCGCTCGCTGGCAGTACCATCGGTCCCGCCTGGACTCGCTGCGGCCTCAAATTGGTTCTTTCGATCTGGCCGTCTGGCTGGATGGTCTGGATTGCCTGCTGGACACCGAACTGGGCAGTTGTGGATGGAAATAGAGTAGTGGCCTGGGCAATCGTGAGTGGATGGACAGTCCGATGAGCTCGCTCGACCTGACCGCCAAAGATGCCTCGCTCGTGCAGCGGGCCTTCGAACGGCTCGGCGAGCATTACATCGCCGTGATGATGCTGGTCACGCGGGTCTTTGGTTCGGTCGGCGGCTCGTTGGTCATCTACTACGTGAACCTGACGACGTTGCTGCCGCCGCAGATGCGCCGACACTTCGACGTGGCGGCCGCCATCATGGTGACCGTCTCGGTCGCCATGACGGTTCCGCTGGCGCTCTGGGAAACGCGGGTGCTGCGGGCCGTGCTGCGGCAGTTCCAGCGGGGCGAGCCGGTGGCCGCCGATCGGGCCCGCCAGGCGGGGCGGGAAGCGGTGCTGTTCCCCAGCCGGCACCACTTCCACGAAGCCGTTCTGGTGCCGTTCTGTTCGGTTGTCCCCATGTGCATCTATCTGCGCTGGCAGTTCGATGCGCCTCTGCACGTGCTCGTGCAGGTCACCATCACCGGCTTTTTGGCGATCGCCTCCGTCCTGCTCGTGACTTTTTTTGCCAGCGAGCGCTGGATGGTGCCCGTCACGCTGCACCTGCTCGAGCGGGGCCTTGCCATCCCCTTCGACCAGATGCCCGCCAGCAAATTGCGGGCCCGTTTGAACGTCTCATTCAGCTTGATCATCGTCATCACGGCCCTGATGATCGGCGCCCTGGCCAACCAACGCGCCTCCGACATCATCGCCAACCCGGAGCGGCAGACTGAGGCCGTGATCAGCCTGCGGCAGCACACCGTCTACATCACCGTGGCCGCCATGATCATGGGGATCCTGCTGTCCTGGATGCTGGCCAGCTCGATTGCCTCGCGCGTGGGCTTGATGGTGGAAGCCATGAAGCGCGTCCAGCGGGGCGAGTTCTCCCAGCGGGTACAGCCTACGGGCAGGGACGAGATCGACATCCTGGCCAGGCAGTTCAACGCGATGGTGGGGCAACTGGCCGAGAACGACCAAACGATCCGCGACCTCAACACCAACCTGGAGTTCAAGGTCAAACGCCGCACGCGCCAGCTCTCCAAGAGCAGGCAGTCGCTGAAGCGCTCGCTGGAAAAGCTGCGGGAATACGACCGCCTCAAGACCGAGTTCTTCTCCAACATCAGTCACGAGCTGCGGACCCCGCTGACCATGATCCTGACTCCCGTCGAGCGGATCCTCGAGAAGCACGCCGCCGCCTTGCCGCTGCACGTGGCCTCGATGCTGGACATCGTGCGGACCAACGGTCAGCGGCTGCTGGAGTTGATCAATCGGCTGCTCGACTTCTCCAAGCTCGAGGCCGGGCGGATGCGCCTCGATCTGGAAGGCGTGGACGTCAATGCCCTGGTCCGGGAGCTGGTCTCGGCCGCCACTCCGCTGGCCCAGGAGCGCGGCGTCCGCCTCGATGCCGACTGCGACCCGCAGGTCTCCCTGTTCGCCGCCGATCGCGACAAGCTGGACATCATCATCAGCAACCTGCTCTCCAATGCCATCAAGTTCACTCCCTCCGGCGGCCAGGTTCGCCTGGAGACCCTCCGCGCCGACGACCGCGTCTGGCTGGCCGTGACCGACACCGGCATCGGCATCGCCGAGCAGGACTACAGCCGCATCTTCGAGCGTTTCGTCCAGGTCGATGGCTCCAGCTCGCGAGAGTTTTCAGGCACCGGTCTGGGACTGGCACTGGCCAAGGAGCTCATCGAGCTGCACGGCGGCCAGGTTTACGTCAAGAGCCAATTGGGGCAGGGCTCGCGGTTCTGGTTCGATTTACCGCTGGTGCCCGTGGCCGGCGACGCGCCCGCCCCGATCGAGGCGTCGCCGCGCAGGCGCGCCCGCCGCTTCGTCGATCTGGAACCGTGCGACATGGCCTCGCCACAGCCGGCGCCGCTGGAGCCCGCCATGAGCTGTGGGACCGTGCTGGTGGTCGACGACAGTGCCGACGTGCGGCTGATGCTGGGCGAAATACTGCGCGACGACTACCGCGTGCTGTTCGCTCGCGACGGGGCCGAGGGAATGGAAACGGCCTTGCGCGAGCGTCCCGACCTGATCGTCTCCGACGTGATGATGCCCCGCGTCGACGGGCAGGAGTTCTGCCGGCGGGTCAAGGCCGATCCGGCCACGGCGCAAATCGCCTTTGTGATGCTGACCGCCCGAGCCGAGCTGGCCATGAAGATCCACGGCTTGGACTGCGGCGCCGACGACTACTTGATCAAGCCCTTCGAGGAGAAGGAGCTCAAGGCGCGGGTCCGCTCGCTGCTGAAGCTCCGCCGCCTGCACTACGACCTCGACAAGCGCAATCGGGACCTGGAGACGGCCTACCGGCAACTGTCGTCCATGCAGGGGCAATTGATCCACGCGGAGAAGATGAGCTCGCTGGGGCAGTTGGTGGCCGGGTTGGCCCACGAAATCAACAACTCGATCAACGCCGTCTACAACGGCATCCAGCCGCTGTCCAGCAGCACCCGCCGCCTGGAAAGCGTGCTGGTTCCCGTGCTGTCCGGGGAGTCGCTGGGCTGCACCGCCTCCACCCGCGACGAGGTCGAAGGCTTGTTCCGCAAGGTCTTCTCGCTGGCGCACGTGATCGAGAACGGCGCCAGCCGCACCGCCCGCATCATCGGCGACTTGAAGACCTTCTCCCACCCAGGCTCGGAGGAGTACGGCGAGTTCGACCTGCACGGCGCCTTGGACATGTGCCTCAACCTGCTGTTCAACCAGATCAAACACCGCATCACCATCCGTAAGGAGTACGGCCTTACCCAGCGGGTCCACGGCCCCTATGGGCAATTGAACCAGGTGTTCATGAACGTCTTGAACAACGCCCAGCAGGCCATCCCCGAATCGGGCGAAATCGTGGTCGCCACCCGCCAGCAGGGCGACCTGGTCAGCGTCAGCATCCGCGACACGGGAAGCGGCATACCAGCCGAGATCATGGACCGCGTCTTCGATCCGTTCTTCACCACCAAGGGCCCGGGCCTGGGGACCGGCCTGGGGCTCTCGATCAGCTACGGCATCATCAGCCGCTTGGGCGGGACCATCACCTGCCAGAGCACGCCGGGCCGCGGCAGCGACTTCGTCGTCACCTTCCCCCGCGTATCACTGGGCGGCGCGGACGAGCGGGAACCGCCGGCCTCCACCTTCGACATTCCAGGGCAGCAGCATGACACGCGACATCCTGTATGTGGATGATGAGCGGGACAACCTCATCGTCTTCGAAGCCACCTTCGAAAACACCTTCACCGTCTGCACGGCCTCCAGCGGCGCCGAGGCGCTCGAGCTTCTGGACCAGCGCTCGTTTCCCGTGGTGATCGCCGACCAGCGGATGCCCAGCATGACCGGCTCCGAACTGTTCGAAATCATGCGCCGCAAGTATCCGCACACCAAGCGCGTGATGTTGACCGGCTATGCCGACTCCAAGGCGATGCTCGACGCCATCAACCAGGGGCAGGTGTACTACTTCCTGAAAAAGCCGTGGGAGCGCCACGTGGTCCTCTCGGTGCTGGTGCACGCCATCGAGTCCTACGACCTGGCCATTTCCAACATGGCCCTCACCGAGCGGCTGGTGCAGAGCGACCGCTGCGCCACGCTGGGCCGCTCGGCGGCGCGCATCGCTCACGAAATGGGCAACCAGCTCTGCATGCTGCCGCTGTTGGAACTCATCGAGGAGCAGTACGCCGAGCATAAAGACCTGGTCCGCACGGCCGCCGTCGCCCGCAGGACCTACGACCGGCTGGTCGAGCTGGTCAACGAAGTCAAGTCGTTCGTCCGTTTCGAAAACGAGGAGCTCTGCCTCCAACCCGTCGCCCTCACCGAGCTCGTCCACGAGCTGGTCGAGTTCCTCCGCTACGACAATACCCTGCCGCGGGCCCAGGTCGCCGTCCGCGTCGATCGCGAACCCCACGTCATGGCCAACCGCATCAAGCTGCAGCAGGTGCTGTTGAACCTGCTCAAGAACGCCGCCCATGCCATCCGCGGAAGGGCCGACGGCCGCATCACGATCCACCTGGACCAGGAGCAGTCCCAAGCGCTGCTGCGGGTCGAGGACAACGGCTGTGGCATGACGGCCGACGTCGCCGGGCGGATCTGGGAACCGTTCTTTACCACCAAGGGCCAGGAGGGCACCGGCCTGGGCCTCGACATTGTCAAGGCCATCGTCGAGGCCCATCACGGCACGATCGCCTGCCAAACCGCGCCGGCCGAGGGCGCTACGTTCTCGATACGGCTGCCCGCCGTGCAGGCGGCCGGCGGCGCCGCAGCGGGCCGCACGGCCGAGCGGCCGCCCCTCGACGCGGCCTTACTCAAATTGCCAAGCGACCCCGTTGTTGAGCACATCTAGCGGCAAGAACTGGAACAAGTGCAACCATGAGAATTCTGCTGGCAGGTCCGCGTGGGTTCTGTGCGGGCGTCAACATGGCGATCGAGGCCCTCGAGCGGGCCGTGGAACGCTTCGGCACTCCGCTCTACGTCCTGCACGAGATCGTGCACAACCGGCACGTGGTCGAGAACTTTCGACGGCGGGGGGTCGTGTTTGTCGAGCACGTCGAGCAGGTCCC
>JBBDNX010000186.1:0-1199 GCA_040877345.1 Pirellulales bacterium | reverse complement strand
GACCGGCATACAGCACGCCGCGGAACGGCCGGCGGGCCCGCTTCATGGCGTGCACGGTCGGCACCAGCACGTGCGCCTCGATCCAGCCCAGGGCCGCCTCGTCCAACAACGGGGTCGGGCTATAGGCGCCCATGCCGCCCGTGTTCGGACCGGTGTCGCCGTCGAACGCGCGCTTGTGGTCCTGCACCGGCGGCAGAGTCACGATGGTCTGCCCGTCGGTGATCGCCAGCACGCTGGCCTCCTGTCCATCCAGCCGCTCTTCAATCACGAGCTGGTTGCCCGCGTCGCCGAACTCCTTGGCGCGGGCGATCCGGTCCACCGCCTCGAGCGCTTCGGCACGGCTGGCGCAGACGAACACGCCCTTGCCGGCGGCCAGCCCGTCGGCCTTGACCACCACCGGCACGTCCTCGCGGTCCTTGAGGAACGTCACGGCCCGCTCCGCGCTGCGGAACACGCGATAGTCGGCCGTCGGCACGTCGGCATGCCGCAGCAGGTTCTTACAAAAGACCTTGCTGGCTTCCAGCTCGGCCGCCATCCGCGTCGGACCGAACGCCCGAAGTTTCGCGGCCGAAAATGCGTCGACAATGCCGGCCGTCAAGGGGCCCTCCGGACCCACCACGGTCAGCCCCACGTCGTTCTGCTGGGCAAACTTGATGAGCCGCGGGAAATCGCCGGCCTGGATATCGACGTTCTCGGCATCCTCCGCCGTGCCGGCGTTGCCCGGCGCCACGAACACCCGTTCCACGCGCTGGCTTTGGGCTATCTTCCAAGCCAGGGCGTGCTCTCTGCCTCCCGAACCGACGATCAGAACGTGCATGATCCCGCCCGGCGCTGAGAAAAAATCGATGGATGAATGCGACTCCGACAACCTCACTCATTGTACCCGGGACCGGGGATTTTTGATTTTAGATTTTTGACAATTGTGCCACTGCTTCCAGGCCGCTCTCCGGTCCGCCAAGGCGGACGACGCAGTGCCGCATGGGCAGCGCCTTCTCTAATCGCTTATCCGCTCTGGACGCGCACTGCTTCTCGTTTGTAGTTGACCGGATATATCCGGTCGACAGCCGGGAGTCTCCATGCAATGGCATAGGAAAAAAGGGGGCACAGGAAAAAAGGGGATAAGTCCAATATCATGCTGAAGGAAAAAAGGGGATAAGTCGAATGGCATGAAGATAAGGCGCAAGGACCGGAATTGACGG
>JBBDNX010000185.1:0-6187 GCA_040877345.1 Pirellulales bacterium | reverse complement strand
GTCGACGAGCCGGAGGCCTTCAGCCGGCTCCAGAAACTGGCCAGCAGCAAGAACAAGAAGCTGATCGAGATCGCCGAGATGATCCTGACTGCCGCCGAGGCGCTGAACGGCTGAACCGGGCCAGTCGGTGAGTGTCAGGTTTTCGCAGTCGGCGGGCAATAAAGGCGGGAGTTTCTTTCCGGTACCTGGCGAATGCGAAGCACCGCCTCCTGAACCAGACGGGCCCCGGCTTTCCTTATTTCGCACCCGGCCCACGGGGAGCCAAACGGAGTGACCTCTTCGCTGCGAGTGGCCCTGGCCGACGACCACGCCGAGATTCGCAGCGTGCTCGCGCGGATGGTCCAGTACCTGGGGCACCGTGTGATCTTCGCCGCCGCCACCGGCCAGGAACTGGTCGAGCAGTGCCTGGCCACGCACCCCGACCTGGTCATCACCGACGTCCGCATGCCCGACATGGACGGCCTGGAGGCCGCCCGCATCATTCTGGAGCTTTTCCCCACGCCGGTCATCGTGCTGTCGGCCTACTACAGCCGCGAGCTGGTGCAGCGGGCCGCCCAGCACCAGATCCTCGATTACCTGCTCAAGCCGGTCAGCGCGGCGCAGCTCGGCCCGGCGATCGCCCTGGCCCGGCGTCGCTTTGACGAGATGCGGGCACTGCGGCGCGAGGCCGATTTGTTGCGGCGCTCTTTGGCCGACCAGGACGCAGTCGAGCGCGCCAGACAGGTGCTGACTGAACAACTGGGTCTCGACGAGACCAAGGCCCGCGCCCGGTTGGAGCAATGGGCCGTCAAGCAGGACCGCGATCTAGTCCAGGCCGCCCGGGCATTCCTGGCCGCCGAGGAGCTGCTGCGGCCGGGGGCCCACCAGGGGTTTTAGACCTTGGTGCTTGGAGCTTGGAGCTTAGGCTTGCGATCGTGCTTTATGCGGCGCATGCCTCCTGCAACCATGCCCCCCGAGTCCGGATACCACGGACTATCGACACCGGCCACTGGCGCCATTAGACTGCGCGCGTCTAGCTGACAAATGCCATTTCGATCCGCGAGGCGGCCAGGGCTACCCTGTCGGCTGGCGCGATTCGCTGTCGGGCACGCGCGTAGTGATGGCTCGGTAAGGGGCGTCGACCATCCAGGCGAAGCCCTCCGATCGAGGCTCTATGGCGCACGCCGTCTACGGGAGAGAGTTCCACACGACCCATGGCCCGGCGATCGCGGCGGCGGTTGCCGGCGCCTTGACTTCCGCGGCACTGAGGATCCTTTGGCTCTGCATGGAGGCTTGGGAGCGTGGCTCTGGAATAGGCGAGCTTGGCCTCGGTCTCCGCGTTGCCGTCTCGGCCGGAGTTCTTGGTGGGGCCTGTGGAATGCTTCTGGGAGCACTGGTGGTCACCATAGTTCGGCGGGCAAGAATGACCGGGTGGCCCTTCAGGCTGTGTTATGGCGCTTTCCTCGGCGCGGCCGTTGCCGGCCTGATCGGGGTGTCCTGGAACCTGATTCCATTCTACGCGTTGTGGAACAACCAGATGCGGCAACTCGCAGCGGCAACGTTCTGGAAAGAGCTGATTCCCTTCGGCCTTTCGTCAGTCTTGTTTGGAGCAGTCTGCGGCGCCGTGGCGGTCTGGTGGGACAGTCGTTCTGGGCGCGCGCGGCACGCGAGCTCGGCGTAAAGCGCCTCGTGCATTTCGGCCGGTTCACTCTGCTGATCGTCAGATGACTAGCCCGATCTGGCGTTTCACGTGGGCTGCTCTGGATTCCGTTTTGCACGGACCTCGCAATAGACCCGTGCCCAAAAAATGTGGTCGACGGCGAATAGGTGACGTCGCGCGTCGGAGAACGCCTCGTAGCACTCGCGCTTTCGGGGACGGGTTGCATTGTCCCAACGGTTTTCCCACGACGGAGTTGCCAGCCGGGCAAAACGCCGCGCACAGGCATCGAGCGGATCGGTCTCGCGCAGGCGTGCCTCAAACCGACATTCCCACATTCGCGGGAACTTCGGGTACAGAGCTACCTGGGGTTCCAGCGGCTCAATGCCAAGCAGGCCCGCCACCTCGGCAAGAACAGATCGGACTTCCTCTTCCCTGTCCGCGATAATCTTCAGGTCCCACCACTCCGACATCGTTCACCAATGCGACGGCCCGGGAATGGCTTCCAGCCAGCCGGATGCTGGCCTGATAAACTGGCAGCGTCTTGTCGACCAATCGACCGGCCCTTTAGAACTACAAACGACATCTCAACGATTCCTAGCGATCTCTTCGACCGAAGAGAGAGGGACGCCCGCCGCTGGAATGCAGCCGTGTAAGAAGCTCCTGACGGACTTGCATGGCGGACAGCGGTCCACCCCCGACGGGAAAAGTGATCCCAGAGGGTTCGGCCCCCAAAACGGACGCGACCTTCGATGGATCGATTCGCGGCAGCGTCTTGCTCGTGTCTCGGATCTTTCGGTATGTCTGCCGCGACGAATGCTTGTTAGCCATTGCTCACTTTTTCAGGCCCTGGATCCACTCGCGGAAGAGCGCGACGGCTTGCTCGTCGACCTGGCTGGTGGCGAGCTGGGGCATCTGGCCGCGGTCGCGGATCGAGATGCGGTGCAAAAGCACCGAACGCGATGGATCGCCGGGGGCCACCAGCCGCGGTTCGGCCAGGTCGAACGTGTGATGCACGGGCGAAACGTCAATCAGCTTCATCTTGTCCAGCGGGGTCGACCAGGCCAGTTGCATCTGGGCGTTGCCGCCGCCAGCCTCCACGTGGCACTGGGCACAGTTGGCGTGCAGGTACGACCTGGCCCGCGCAGTCAGATCGGCCTGCGGATCATACGGATCGACCAGCGCCGGATACTGCTCGCCCCGCTTGAACAGCAGCGACGAGGTTTTGGGCTCCCGCTGGTTGCGGGTGGCCGTGAGCCGTGCAAGCTCGTCGTCGGCCTCCTGGTCCGACTTGCCTGCTCGCTTCAGCTCGTCGCGCAGCGCGGCGTGCTGCTCGGCCATCCAGTTCACCCGCAGCGCGCCGAGCCATTCGAGCACTTCCAACTGGTTGGCTTGCACTGGGCCGGCTTGCACTGGGCCGTAGTCGTGCGTCTTGTTGAACTGCGGCGTCGAGAGGCCGAGCAGGTAGTTCGCCGCGCGGCTGTGACAGACCATGCACTCGGCACGGCTGGGATAGTGCCACGATTGGCTGCGGACGCCGCCGTCGCCGGCGAGCACCTCAAACGATTGATCGAGTCCCGGAGCGTCGACCAGCTCCGCCTCGGTCTGCTCGCCGTTCCAGCGATACGTGTAACCGACCCACTCGGCCTCTTGCTTGACCAGCAGCCGCGTCTCGATCCAGCGGCGCCCCCGCGGCGTGTCGAGCGCGAACGACTTGACCGCGATCGCGCCGTCCGGCAAGTTCCAGCCCTGGTCGCCGCTGGTGAAATCGAACCTTGCGACCTGCCCGGTCCCCTCACCACTGCCATCTCCCGCGGGGGGCGAGGGAGGCAGATAGAGGTAGCGGTCCTTGTACGCGCCGTCGGACCAGAGCGGGGCGTTCACGCTGTACGGCAAGAGGCCGGGATGGACCTGGTGACCGGCAACGGAAGTGAACAGGCCGGTCTCGCTCAGCTTGCGGGGAAACGGCCGGGCCGCCGCATCGACCGGATTGGGCTCGAGCGTGTACAAGCCCCCTTCGCCGCGGTGATCGCTGATCAACAGCTCGCCATCCGGATCGACCGCGAAGCAGGTGATCTGCAGCGTGGTGTCGGCCAGCTCCCGCTGCCAGACGACTTTTCCCTCGCGAACCTTCGCTCCCCAGATCTTGCCGGTGGAGTAATCGCCGTAGATGTAGGCGCCGCGCAGCTCGGGGAACTTCCGGCCGTAATACACGACGCCGCCGGTCAGCGAACGGGCCTCGGAGTGCGGATGCTCGACCGTCGGTTTCGACACCGGCGTGGGCCCGAGCCGCCGGTTGGGATAGAACAGGTGCGACCCCTCGTACACGCTCCAGCCGTAGTTGGCGCCGCGCTCGATGAGATACGCTTGCTCCCAGAGGTCCTGGCCGTTCTGGGCGACCCACACGTCGCCCGTTTGGGAATCGACCGTGATCCGCCATGGATTGCGGAAGCCGTAGGCCCACGTTTCCGCCCGGACGCCCGCTTGTCCCACGAAGGGATTATCCGGCGGCACCGAGTAGGGATGAGTCGGGCCGGGCCGATCGACGTCGATCCGCAGCAGCTTCGACAGCAGGTGATCGAGCCCCTGGCCGGTGACGTTGGTGTCGGAGTCGCTGGTGCCGTCGCCCGACGTGACATAGAGCATACCGTCGTGGCCGAATGCCAGTGCCGCCCCGTTGTGACCGTCCGACGGCCAGTCGATGATGGCCAGCGCGGAATCCTTCACAAGCGCATAGGGCTTTTGGCGGTCGATCGTGTAGCGGGTGACGATCGATCGCTTTTGTCCCCCTTCCGCCGCGCCGTTCCAACCGACGTAGAGGTAGCCGTTGTCGGCATAGTTGGGGTGCGGCGCAACGCTGTAGGCGACGCCGCCGGGTGGGAATTCCAGCAGTGTTTCGAGCTGGCCGGGTTGCTCGGTAGTGCGGCAGATCCGCGTCGAGCCGTCCGGACGCAGTTGGTCGATCAACAGCAATCGCCCGCTGAGCGGCTCAACCATCACGTAGATCGGAAACGACGGCTTGAGATCCGGCATCACGCGCACCGCCCGGTACGGCAGCGGCGGATCGGGCGAGCCGGCGACGGTCGAAGGAACGCGCGAGAGCGCCTCTTTGATCGCCAGCAGCCGATGCACCTTGCCGCCGGCGCCGCCGACGCGATCCGGTCCCTCGAACTTCAGCGTGGCATAGTCTTCGAAGTGATGAAAGTCGGGATGCGGCAGCGAATCGAGCGAGGCGCACGTCGACAGCTCCGGACCTTCGAAGTCGACCGAGTAATCGTAGCGGCAGAGCGTGAACTTCCACGTCTCAGCGACCTCGGGCCGTCCCCCGCTGCGGACGAAATCGCGCCACGGAATGCGGCCTTCGACGGTCCAGCCTTCGTCCCGGTCCTGCCAGTGGTTGAGTGTCCCGCGGAGCGATGCCTTGACTTCGACGTGGAACTTGCCGTCGCGGGCGAAGCGGCGATATCCACCCGCCCCACGCCGCGGCAGAAACATATCGAGCACCGTGCCCGCCGGGTTCACCTGGAACTCGTAGTAGCCCGGCTTGTCGTCGGCCGGCTTGAAGAAGAGCTCGAAGACGTCGTTGTACCAGGTCTCGCCGTCGTGCTCTTCGACGTCGGCGTACAGGTCGGCGTCGTCCATCTCGGCCAGGAAATACAGGTGCTCGCGGTCCCACAACAGCCGGGCCCTGGTCGACGAGCGGGCCTTCGCGCGGTCCTTCTGCCACGGCTGGTAAAAGTGGTCGATCAGCTCGGCCGACTGCCAGGCCGCTTCATCCGGCTTGCCGTCGATCGTGATCGGCTCGGTCGTGAAGCGGCAGACGAACTCGCGTTTTGCGGGTTGCTCCGCCGGTTGCTCACCGCCGGCTTTCGCCAGCAGCAGCCCGCAGAAAACCAGCGACAAGAACCAGCGACGGCAATCCACAAAGAAAACTCCGGCGGCGGGACGGGACTACACCGGCAACGCTGGACCGGCAACACTGGGCGGGATCAACCCTCTCGATCGTACTGGCAATCCGGACCGAATGGAACAGGCCTGCCGACTTTTTGCCGGCCGCCGAGACGCCGGCGGCCGCCACCTTTTACGCGGGTAGTTCGCGGGTAAAATGGCACCGGCCTTTCAGCCGACAAGGAGCGATTGATATGTCCCGTGTGCTTGTGGTGTCCCGGCTGGTTTTTGCAGCGTCGGTGCTGCTGGCGGCGCAGGCACAGTCCGCGGAGGAGGAACCCCCCAGCTCGCCGTTCCCCTACGTCTGGGCCAGGGCCTTCCACATCCCGCCCGAGACGACGACGGAGGAGTCCGGCTACTTCTCGCTCTGCGAAGGGCGCAATGGCAAGATCTACGTGGGCACGGCCGCTTACGGGCGGAACTCGTACCTGGTCGAGTTCGACCCGGCCAGCGAAAAAATGCGGATCGTGCTCGACACGCACAAGCTGGTCGGCCTGCCGCTGACCCCCACGGGATATGCCGCGCAGTCGAAGCTCCACACCCGCAATTTCGTCGGCCCGTCGGGCAAGATCTACGTCGGCTCGAAGCAGGGCTACCCGACGG
>JBBDNX010000184.1:0-6198 GCA_040877345.1 Pirellulales bacterium | reverse complement strand
CCTACGGGCCCGCCAATCCGCCGGCCGATCCCGCGGCGCCGCCAGCGGCGCCGGCTCCGGCCGGCAACGCCCGGCCTGGCGGCGAGTCGCCTCGAACGGCAGCCGAGCCACGAGTCGAGCAATGGATTTCGGACTTGGACGCCAACCGGTTCGCGGTCCGGCGGGCCGCCGCGCGCAGGCTTCGCAAGGCGGGCCTGGATGCTGTCGCCCCACTGGCCCAGGCGGCCGATGCCGGGCAGCCTGAAGTAACGCGGCAGGCCATCGGCGTTTTGAAAGACCTTTGCCGCTCGACGGAGCCGGCGATCGCCCAGGCGGCTCAAACGGCGCTGAGCGACCTGGCAAGTTCCACTGATCGGTGGACGGCCGGCCGAGCGGCCGCCGCCTTGAGCGGCCGGAAGCTGGAGGTCCAGCGGCTGGCGATTGCGGCCATCGAGCAGTTGGGCGGCACCGTGTACGAGGTGGATCAAGACGGCGACGAGGTGGTGATCGCCGAGGTGGTTTTGGGGAAGAACTGGAGGGGCGGCGACGAGGATTTGGCCCATCTCAAGCCGTTAACCGGCACTCAGCGGCTGCTCTTGTATGGCAACGCGTTCAGCGACGCCGGCATCGTGCACCTCAAGGAGCTGAGGGGCCTGAACATGTTAAAGCTCTACTGCACGGACACGAGCGACGCGGGCGAGGCGATCTTGGCCCAGGCCTTGCCGCAAACCAGGATCGATCGCCGCCGGGGCGCCTTTCTGGGGGTGGCGGGAGTGGCGCATGAAAAGGGCTGCAAGATCGAATTCGTTCAGCCCGGCTCCGCCGCGGCGATGGCCGAGTTGGAAACCCAAGACGTGATCACCCGCGTCGACGACCTGCCGGTTCAGGACTTCGACGGCTTGCTGGCGATGATTTCCAAAAAGCGGCCCGGCGACGAAGTCCACCTGCAGGTGCTCCGCGGCAACCGCAGCCTGACCACCAAAGCCCGGCTGGGCGAGCTGGACGTCGACCAGTTTTAAAAGGCCGACAGCAGTACGTATGTCAGCAAGAGCGCGCCCGCAGCGAGAAAACACTTCATAAAAACGGTGTTGTCGTTTGCGGCGCCGTTGCGTGTCAGGACCCGCGCATAGAACACGGCTGAACCATAGAGCACAACCGCCATAAGAAGATGTGGGAACGTGATGGCAACCCACACGACCACTGCCGTGCAGGTCGTCGCGGCAAAGAGCCATCGCAACGTGAAATGGCGTTTTGGCTCCTCGAGCGATGCCACCTGTGACTCCACAGAAGATTACGCCCTACGCTATCGCGGGGGCCCGATGTCCATGAGACCATCCGGCCGGCCGCGCGGCAATCTACAACCGGCCCTTGTCCTGCTGGTGGCGATGGTCCTTGGACTGGCTCCTGGATCGCGCTCAGCCCAAGCTCAAGCGCAGCAGAACCAGCCGAAGCCGGATCGGCCCAACATCGTCTTCATCCTGGCCGACGATTTGGGCTATGGCGACTTGGGCTGCTACGGTCAGCAGCAGATCCAAACGCCCCACCTCGACCGCATGGCGGCCGAGGGAATGCGGTTCACCCATTTCTATGCCGGCTCCACGGTCTGCGCGCCGTCGCGGGCCGTGCTCATGACCGGCTTGCACAGCGGCCACGCTTACATCCGGGGCAATGCCAGGCACGATTTGCGGCCCGAAGACGTGACCGTGGCCGAAGTGCTTAAGCAGGCGGGATACGCGACCGGCCTGGTGGGCAAATGGGGTCTGGGGCAAGAAGGCGGCACGGGCGTGCCGAACCGCCAGGGCTTCGATTATTTCTTCGGTTACCTCGACCAGGCGCACGCCCACAATTATTACCCCACGTTCCTGCTGCGAAACGAAGCACGCCTGCCGCTGGCCAATGTCGTGCCGGACGAAGGGCCCGCCGGGCAGGGCGTGGCCGCCAAGAAGGTCGAGTACAGCCCCGACTTGATGACGCGCGAGGCGCTCGACTTCGTGGACCGCAACAAGGACCGGCCGTTCTTCCTCTACCTGGCCTACACGCTGCCCCACGCCAACAACGAGGCCGGGGATGCGGGCATGGAAGTGCCCGACCACGGCCCGTACGAAGACCGCGATTGGCCCCAGCCGCAAAAGGGGCTGGCCGCCATGATCACGCGGCTCGACCGGGACATCGGTTCGTTGCTGGCGCGGCTCAAGGAGCACGGACTCGACGAGCGGACGCTGGTGCTCTTCTCGTCGGACAACGGCCCGCATCGCGAAGGGGGCAACCGGCCCGACTTCTTCAACTCCAGCGGTCCCTTGCGCGGCTTCAAGCGCGATCTGTACGAAGGAGGCATCCGCGTGCCGTTGATCGCCCGCTGGCCAGGCCGCGTGCCGGCGGGCAGCGAGTCGGACCACGTCGGCCATTTTGCCGATTTTCTGCCCACCGCCGCCCAGGTGGCCGGCGCCGAAGTTCCCTCGCGGCTCGACGGCGTCAGCTTCCTGCCGGCCCTGCTGGGCCAGGCCGAGCGGCAGCCGCGGCACGACTACCTGTATTGGGAGTTCTACGAGCAGGGTTCGTCGCAGGCCGTGCGAATGGGGCATTGGAAGGCCGTCGCCAAGCCGATGGGCGGCCCGATCGAGCTGTACGACTTGCGCAACGACTTGAGTGAAAGCCACGACGTGGCCCAGGAGCACCCGGAAGCGGTCGGCCGGATGCGGGCCGCCATGCGCGAGGCCCACGTGCCTTCGCCCTTGTGGAAGGCGTCGAAATCCCCGCCGCCGCCGAACGTGCTGTTGATCGTGTCGGACGACCAGCGATGGACCGATTTTGGGTTCATGGGGCACGACGTGATCAAGACTCCGCATCTCGACCGGCTGGCGGCCGAGAGCGCCGTGTTTGCCAACGGCTACGTGCCGACCTCGCTCTGCCGTGCCAGCCTGGCTACGCTGCTCACCGGCCTCTACGCGCACCAGCACAAGATCTGTTGCAACGATCCGCCCGACGGCATGGATCGCGCGGCCATGCACCCGTTCATCGAGAATGCTCCGGCCGTGCCGCGGTTGCTGAGAGGGGCCCGCTACTTTAGTCTGCAAACTGGCAAGTTCTGGGAAGGGCACTACTCCAATGCGGGCTTCACGCACGGCATGACCACCAAGGGAAGGCACGGCGACGATGGGCTGGTCATCGGCCGCCAAACGATGCAGCCGATCTACGACTTCGTCGAGCGGCAGGGAAGCCCCTTTTTCATCTGGTACGCGCCGATGATGCCGCACGAGCCGCACAATCCGCCCCAGCGGCTGTTGAGCAAGTACGCCGCGCCGGACCGGCCCGAAAAACTGGCCAAGTATTTCGCCATGTGCGAATGGTTCGACGAGACGTGCGGGCAGTTGCTCGACTACCTCGACCGGCAAGGACTGTCCGACAACACGCTGGTAATCTTCGTGGTCGACAACGGCTGGATCCAGGAGACGGGCGAGCAGCGGACCACGCGGGGCTGGTTCGCGCCCAAGAGCAAGCTCTCCCCCTACGACGGCGGCCTGCGGACCCCGGTCATGCTCCGCTGGCCCGGCCATACCAAGGCGGGCAGGTATGACGACTTGGTGAGCACAATCGACTTGGCGCCGACCATTCTGGCCGCGTGCAACGTGGCGGCCGAGCCTGCCGGCATGCCGGGGCTCGACCTGCTGGGCGTGGCGGCCGGCCGCGGGCGGCTCGATCGCGACGCGGTCTTTGGAGAGATCTACGAGCACACCAGCGCCGACATCGAGCGGCCTGCCTTGAGCCTCACGCACCGCTGGGTGCGCCAGGGCGATTGGAAGCTGATCGTGCCCGCCGCCGGGCCGGCCGAGCTTTACAACCTGCGCGACGATCCGTTCGAAGAGACCGATCTCGCCGCCGACCACGCCGGCCGCGTGGAATCGCTCGCCGCGCTCGTCGATCAGCACTGGCGGCCATAGCTTCGTCAGTGCGCGCGGCCTGCGAAGATGAGAAGAGGATGCGATGCGTCAGCGCCATCGCTTCCAAAGCAATAGCGACGCCAGATAGACCTTGGCAATTTCCTGCACGCGCACTCTCTTCCAGGCTTGGAAGGCCTGGTCGCCGAGGCTCACAAGAGCTTGAACTTCGCTTCGCGTAAAGATCCGGTCGACTTTGTAATCCGCCTCGTGACGAGCTTCCTGTAAATCGACGAAGACGCTTGCTACAAGTTGCAGGTCCCGTGGAACAGCGCCGGTGAACAGGCCGAGGACGTGCGGCGGCAGGCCACCCGCGGCAAAAGAGGTTGAGGCCTGTTTCATTTCATCGTGCAGAAAAGCTCTGCTCACCAGGCACTGTAACGGCTTGCCTCCAACCAGCATTTTCGCCGCTTCATCGACGAGCAGATGGAACAGCGCATAGTAGGCGCTTGAAACCGACCGCCGGAGACTTGCTTGCCGGGGGCGCCGAGACTCGCGCTTGGCCAGATGTTTCGCCTGCTCCAAGAGATCGCCAGGCAAGCTCATTCTGGCTTCCGCTCATCCAGGTCCTTTTGCTCGGACACTGTTCGAAAATGGATGTAGGGCCACCGCCGGACGCCGTGACGGCGCAACGCCGACTGGATCGATTGCCTCACGGTTGCCGTGTGCTCGAAGAACCGTTCGCGCTTGGCAGCCTCGTCGTCAACAATCACCCAGATCCAAACCGCCGGGTCGCCCGAGGAGTCGATGTCGAGTGAATGCCTCAGTTCGGCAATCGAGCTGGATAACGGCTCCTCGAAATGCACGTTCTTAAGGATCTCAGCGATGCGAAGAGCTTCCACGTCGTCGTGCGAGTCAAGCTGCAAGAGATCCCATATGCGCTTGAGGTTGCGCAGTGCTTCGTCGACATGCTCAACCGAGGAAGGCTCTTTTTCCGTGTTCTCCGCCGCCCTTCGAAAGGCCTCCACGGCCTTCCTCAATTCTTCACGCCGGGCGGGAGGCATAAAGGAAAAATCGGCGGCGTCGAATCCTGCCACGGCCGCCGGCGTAAGCCAAAGCGTCGCATGCGCCGCATACCGGTGAGGGCTGGTCGAGCCCAGACCCACGGTCTCTGTTTGAGACTCATGGAATAGTGCGCTACCGGCAGCCTTGACGTTGGACCAGAATTCTTGAAGAGCCACCGCCGTGCCTCGCGTTCACGTTGCCCAAAGACAGTATACCCGGCCCGTCCAGATATCGGTAGCAGGGCAGCTAACCCAGCACAATAATCCAGTCGCGGGGGATGCGGCGATTTCGAGGTGGGGGAGACGCCCAGCCGTGTTCGCGAAAGCGGCGATCGGGATGCAGCCGGACCAGTGCGCTGCCCTGCGGAAGAGTCGGATTCCAGCGGCCAGGAATATAATGTAGGATGCCCGGGAGCCCGCGATTCGCATGATGCTTGCGATAAGACCCCAAGAGAAGACGCGCATGAGTGCCTCCACCACGGCCGCCCTGGAAACACTGCGATGGGTAGGCGGCGTCGACGGCCATTTACGGCTCATCGACCAGACTCGCTTGCCCACCCAGTGCGTCGAGGTCGAATGCCGGAACGCCGAGGCCGTGCACGAGGCCATTCGCGAGCTGCGCATCCGCGGAGCGCCGGCCATCGGCATCGCGGCGGCCTACGGAGTGTGCCTTGGCATGCAAAGCGTGCTGCTGGCAGAGCCGCCCAAGCCGGCATCCGCCGTGCCGGCCGATCGGCTCGACGAGGTTTGCCGATGCCTGGCCGGCAGCAGGCCCACGGCGGTCAACCTGTTCTGGGCGCTGGATCGCATGAAAAGCGTCGTGCTTCGGCATCCGGACCTGCAGGGCCGACAACTGGCCGAACGGCTGCTGGACGAAGCCCGGGCCATTCACGATCTGGACCGCGCCACGTGCAGGGCCATCGGCCGGCACGGCGCGGCACTGCTGGCCGATGGCCAGGGCGTGCTCACCCACTGCAATGCCGGGGGCCTGGCGACGGCCGACTATGGCACGGCCCTGGCGGTTTTCTTCGCCGCGCACGAACAAGGCAAACGGCTGCACGTCTATGCCGGCGAAACTCGGCCGCTGTTGCAGGGAAGCCGGCTGACCGCCTGGGAGCTCAAGCAGCGGGGCATCGAGGTGACTGTGATCTGCGACTCGATGGCGGCCCAGGTCATGCGCGAAGGGCGCGTCCAGGCGGTGGTGACCGGGGCCGATCGCATTGCCGCCAACGGCGACACGGCCAACAAGATCGGCACCTACGGTGTGGCCCTGCTGGCCG
>JBBDNX010000183.1:0-6208 GCA_040877345.1 Pirellulales bacterium | reverse complement strand
TCATCCAGGGTTGCATCCTCTCCGGGGCCCGCCGCCGCCCCTTCCCGCACAACGATTGGCGGGCCGTCGACCAGTTGCTGACCGATCTGCGCGGCGACTATCGCCGCGTGCTGATCGCCATCGAAGGCACCTACAGCATGGACGGCGACATCCCGGATCTGCCGCGGTTCATCGAGGTCAAGAAACGGCACAAGGCTTTCTTGATGGTCGACGAGGCCCACTCGGCCGGAGTGCTCGGGGCGCACGGCCGCGGCATCGGCGAATACTGGGACGTCAATCCGGCCGACGTCGATCTCTGGATGGGCACGCTCAGCAAATCGTTCGGCAGTTGCGGCGGCTATATCGCCGGCTGCAAACCGGTGGTCGAGTACCTCAAGTACACCGCCCCCGGTTTCGTCTACAGCGTCGGCATCTCGCCCTCGAATGCCGCCGCTTCGCTGGCGGCCATCCGGCTGCTGGAAGCGGAACCCGAGCGCGTGGCGCGGTTGCACAAGCGGGCCGCCTTGTTTCTGTCGCTGGCCAAGAAACGCCGTTTGAACACCGGCCTGAGCAAGGACTCCCCGGTCGTGCCGATCATCCTGGGCGACTCGCTGCATTGCCTGCAGCTATCTGGGGCCTTGAACCGCCGCGGGATCAATGTGCAGCCGATCGTGCATCCGGCCGTCGAGGAACAGGCCGCCCGGCTGCGCTTCTTCATCACCTCCAGCCACAGCGAAGAGCAGATCCGCTACACGGTCGACGTGCTGGCCGAGGAACTGGCCCGCATCCATCCCAAATACGCGGTGGCCGGCTCGAATGGCGCCCCGGCGGCCACGCTGCAAAGCGCCCCCCGCTAAATCGTGCGTTGGTAGATGCGATAGGTCTTGTAGGGGTGGCCGCCCACCGCTCGGATGGTGCGGTTGATCAACTCGTTGTCTTCCAGCGTCCAACCGAGCTCCGCCCCGGTGTAGCGGGCCACGTTTTTTCCGTAGTCCAGGGTCCGCAGGATTAACAGCTCGGCGATTCCACGCCGCCGGTATCCTTCCAGCACGCCCAGGATCAACAGCCGGGCGGTCTGGATCCGCCGGCAATTGCGCTTGAATTGAAACCAGCCCAGCGGCAGTCCCCACCTGAACAGCCGTCCGTCCAAGGGCCGGATGGCCTCGTTGAAGTCGGGCAAGGTCATCGAAAAGCCGACCGGCTTGCCGTCGATTTCCGCCAACAGCAGCAATTCAGGCAAAGCCAACTCCGCGAGCTCCTTGACGAGGTAGTCGAACTCGGCGTCGGTCATCTTGACAAAGCCCCAGTTGCGCTCCCACGCGCCGTTGTAGATCGCCTTGGAGCGCCGCACCTCGCCGTCCAGGTCGTCGATCCGAAAATGCCGTACGGAAATGTTGCCCCGCTCGGCCAACCGCTGCGCCCGACGCTTCCAGCGGCGCAGCATGTTGTAGGCGTCGTCGAACCACCAACTGTAGAGGTCCTTGGCCTTGACCAGGCCCCAGCCTTCCAGCAGGCCGGCGTAATACGGCGGGTTATGGTTCATCAGCACCCGTGGAGGCGTGGAAAAGCCTTCGATCAACAAACCGCAGGCGTAATTGGTCGAGTAGTCGATCGGCCCCATCATGGCGTCCCGCCCCCGCGACCGCAGCCAGCCGGCCGCGGCCTCCAACAGGGCGGCCGCCACGGCCGGGTCGTCGACCGACTCGAACATGCCGAAGCAGCCCAGGTTCGTGCCGTGCTCCTCGTTATAACGCGGGTCGTCGCTGACCAGGATCCGGCCGGCCGCCTCATGGCCTCGGTAGGCCAGATACTGGACGGCCGAGCCATGATGATAGAAGGGATGCTTGCGCGGGTCGATGAAGGCCTTTCGCTCCCACAACAGCGGCGGCACCCAGTTGGGGTCGTCGCCGTAGATCTGCCAGGGAAAGCGGAGAAAGACGCTCCGCTCCCGCCGGCCGCTTACCTGGACGACACGCAGGGGGCCCAGTTGGGCTCGGGCCGGCCGGGGGGCGCCCAACTTGCCTTGCATACTGGGCCTGCTTCGTTCAAAACCTGCGTGCGGCCCCCGCGGCGTTGGACTTTCGTTGGCGGGCCTTTGAACCGTTGTACCATACAGCAGCCGCGCTTTGGAACCAGCGGCCCCTGCCGGCCGCGCCGGGTCGCACATGCCGGTACAGGGGCCAACTTGGGCCGTGGACTTGCGTCGCGCCGCGGTGGATCTAGAATAGGCGATACCGGGGCAAGCGCATCCTGACGAGGGTAAAGTATTGCTGACCGAACAAGAAGTCACGCGGAGTTGGCGAAAGTTGTTCAGCCGCGTCGAGCTGAACGACGACATCTTCGCCAAGGCAGAGGCCTTGATCGATGAGTTGCGGCCCGAGAGCCCGTTGCGGCAGCGCTTGGGAAGCGAGCTGACGGAACTACGCAAGCGCCAGAAACTGACCAACGTGGTCTAGGCCGCCGGGCGGCAGCGGCTACGGGCGGCAGCGGCTACGGGCGGCAGCGTCTCCGGGCGGCAGCGGCTACTAGGCCGCCGCGCCGGTAGCGGCTACGGGTGGTGGCTAGCGGTTGATGATGATGCCGAAGTTGATCCCGTTGATGATCACGTCCTGGCGGTTGTGCTCGCCCAGGATGCCGAAGTTGGGCAGCGTGTAGTCGATCATGTTGCTCGAGCGCGCGATGCCGTCGGCGAACATGCCGGTCCAGCCGACGTTGAGGGCCACCTTGCTGAACAACTGGTAGCTGGCGTCCACGCGCAGCTCGGCCACGGGTGCAAACTCGGTGGCTTTGAAAGTGTGCTGAAAAGCGGTGGGAAACAGGTTCAACGGGTCGCCCGGCACAAGGATAAAAATCGGCAAGGCCCGGTCGATGCGGGGGTGGTTGGCAATGAAGCCGAGTTGCCGGATGCTCTGCATATTGGCTCCCGCCAGGAACCGGCCTTCGGTCGAGAAGCCGAAACGGCCCCTCCGGCGGGAGTATCGCAGACCGAGTTGCGGGCCGACGATATTGTTTTCCGCCCTGGTGTCCCACCTGCTATCGGCCAAAAGACCCAAAATGCCATCGAACGGCAAGCCCGAGATGATGTCGACGTAGGGATAAACTTCCCCCTCGCCGTGCACGAAGAGCTCGTCCTGGAATTGCATGTAGCGGGCACCGGCCAGAATCTCCCACGACCCGCCTCGCTTGCCGGGCTTGAGGCGCCACAGCCGCATCGCTTCGACGCCCCAGGCCCTGGCTGAATGCCGCACATAGACGTTCTTGAAAATGATGGGCAGGCTCACCAGGTCGCCAAAGTCAGTGGGGAACGGAGCATCCGGGATACCGTCGAACGGCAGGATAAAGGCCGGCGGCGGGTCGTCGTTGGGAGTTCCCAGGTCGATGCCGTCGGGACCAAACACGTTATTGAAGTTCAAATCGTCGGCGAAACCATCGAAGTTCGTGTCCACGAACCCTTCCAGGACGGAGACGCCGTTGACGAACGGAGCGTCCATCGCGATGCCGGCGTTGGAGCCGGTGATCCGCTGCGTCTGCGAGTGCAGCACGAAACTCCCCACCATCCAGCCCCGGTTGTGGCAAATCCGGCCGAATTGAAATCGCGAGCCGCTCCCCAAGTTGGCGTCGATATAAGCGGTCGTCAGCGAGTTGGGCTGGTTCAGGAAGGCTAGGTCGTCGTTCAATTTCGGAACGCCGGCCGCCAGCGGCGAAAACCCTTCTTTGCCGATCGTCGTTCTCTCCGGCGGCGAGATGGCCCATTGCAGCGCCTCGGCCGTGAAGAAGTAACCCTCCGGCGGGCGCAGTCCGTTGCCGTAACTGCTCAGATCGGCGCGATCGAACCACTGCATGTCCCCCACGTCAGGCAGGTAAGCGTCCTCGGGCAGTTCCTGGGCCGCGGCAAACGATGGCAACCCCAGCAGCAAGGCGAACGCCAGCCACGACTTCATGCGGTTGATCGACATCTTGTGTCTACCTTGGCTTCCGTCAGGAAATTCCGCGCACGCCCCCCACGCCGGAGAGTCGGTGCATGAATCGTTGCCGGTAGTATCGGTAGTGCCACTCGCGCTAGTTGAGTAAGACTGGCAAAAGCTGCCGAAAATGCCGCGCGCCCACGCCATCAATGCGCGAAGCTCGTCAAGCTGCGCACAATAGGGGAGCGTTGGGCAAGCCCGGGGCCACTGCTTGAAGGCCGCTCTAAGGCGGCCGCGAAGCAGTGCTGCAAAATCACCTCCCGACGAGCACTGTTTCTCGTCCGCCTTCGGCGGAGCCACGCCGGCAGCTCCAAGCAGTGGCACGGGTAGGTTGTGCCGCTGCTCGAAGGCCTCGCCTCAGGCGGCCGGCGCAACAAGAAGGCCCCCGCAGGTGGGGCAGGAACCTGCGGAGGCCGGACTGAAAGGGACTAGCCCTTTCAGATGCTGGTATTATGCTTGGGCGAATTCCGATTGCAAGCAGATTCCCAAAAAAATTCCTTCGCCGGACAGCCCGCCCGGCCACGCCTCCGGAGCCGATAGTCATGCCCAAGGTCCTGATGCCGATTGGCGATGCCAGCGAGGTTTTGGATACGATGTACCCCTTGTTTCGCCTGCCGGAGGATGGCTACGAGGTCGTCGTCTGCGGGCCGGAAGCCCGGCTTTACCACCTCGTTCTCCACGAAATCCCGCCCGGGCCCGACCGCTGGGACATCACCCGCGAAACCCCCGGATACCACCTGGCCGCCTCGCTGGCTTTTGCCCAGGTCGACCCGGCCGGCTACGCCGGGCTGTTTTTATCCGGGGGACGGGCCCCCGAATACCTCCGCTACGACCAGAATCTGCTGGCCATCACACGGCACTTCTTTGATACCGGCAAGCCGGTCGCAGCCGTCTGCCACGGAATTGAAATCCTTTCGGCGGCCGACTGCATCCGGGGCCGCCGTGTCACCACCGTGGCCAAATGCGCCCTGGATGCCCGCCAAGGCGGTGCCACCTACCTGGATCAGCCCTGCGTCATCGACGGCAATCTCGTGACCGCGCGGACCTGGCACGACAACACGCCCTTCATGAAAGCCTTCCTTGGGCTGCTCCGTGCAACGTCCGATCCAGCAACAAAACAGGTCTAGGGCCGCCAGGCCTCCTGCTGCCTTTTTCCTGTCCTTACGGCTCCCGTCCCAGCAGCATTACGGCTACGGCTGCGACGATGAGAATGAAGGCGGCCCACTCGTTCCATCGCGGTATTTCCCGGAGATAAACCCAGCTAAAGATCACGAAGACGGAAATCGAGACCACTTCCTGGATGATCTTGAGCGTTGCGGCGCTGAATTGCCCGTGCCCCAGGCGGTTGGCTGGAACCTGCAAGGCGTACTCCGGCAAGGCGATCAGCCAGCTCACCAAGATCACCAGCCACAGGTGAGCCTGCTTGTGCTTCAGGTGCCCGTACCAGGCCAGCGTCATGAAGGCATTCGAACAGATCAGCAACAAGACGGTCTTCACACGATGGGTTTCCTTGCCCGCTCCTTGCCCCAGCTCTGTACCGCCTCCGCTTCTTTCATACGTCGGCAAAAAGTGCCAATAGATCTTAGGTTACCGGTGGGAAGACGGAGGCAGAAGAGGCATCAAGCGCAAGCGATTCCCCTTGTTTTGCAGCGTTGTTCAGTAGCCGATTGCTGTGCACTCCCCACGCCCTACCGCCGCCTGCTATATTGCGGCGGCCCAGGCTTGGGCCGGTTGGGCTGATCACGGAGGGAGCATCTTGCCGCGCGAACCGATTCTGGAGCGTTACGACGAAAGCCGGCCCGGCCAGCCGGGCGGCCCGGACGACGACCGCGACCTGCGGCCGCAACGAATGCGCGACATGGTGGGCCAAAGGGCCGTCTTCGAGCGGCTCGACATCGTGCTCGACGCGGCCCGCAAGCGGGGCGAACCGCTGGGGCATATCCTGTTCGACGGACCGCCGGGCCTGGGCAAGACTACGTTCGCCACCGTCATTCCACGCGAGCTGGGCGCCGCCTTGCAGATTGCCAGCGGGGCGGCCCTGGCGGCCCCCAAGGACCTGATCCCCTACCTGACCAATGCCGAAGAGAAGTCGATCCTGTTCATCGACGAAATCCACCGGCTGCCCAAGGCGGTCGAGGAGTTCTTGTACCCGGCGATGGAGGATTTCAGGATCGACATCACGTTGGGTGAGGGCGTCAATGCCCGCACGATCAACATGGCCCTGCGGCCCTTCACGTTGATCGGCGCGACCACGCGGACCGGCC
>JBBDNX010000182.1:0-6210 GCA_040877345.1 Pirellulales bacterium | reverse complement strand
CGTCAGGCTGAAGTGACGTTTGCCGGGAATCGGCATGCCGTGCTCGTACAGCCGTCCGAGCTGGTACACTTTGCCCTGGCTGATCAGTTGGTTGGCCTCGAGCACCTTCTCGGCCGTCAGCAGGTTGGCCGCGCCGCGCTGGTCGTCCGCGCCCCAGGGCGAAGGCCACCATTTGGGCCCGATCGGCGTCTCGCCGCCGGGCTGCTGGGCCAGGGCGAACGTGGCCCCTCCCACGGCGGCCAGCAAGAACAGGAATCGCCGTGCCGATTCAACGGACCTGCGGACTGGATGACACAATCGGAGTTGCGGATTCATGGTTCACCTTTCGGGCAATCAGGTTGGCTCGACTGTTGTTGGGTATACTTGGCGCGCGGCGTTGTCTCAATGTTTTTCTTCAACTTTTTGCTGGAACACCTGAATTCTGGCGAATTCAGCTACGATGCTCTGACTCCTGACTCTGACCTCTGACCGTGCTGCAAGTCCGCCGCAGGCGGAACCTCTGACCTCTGACTCCCACTACGAACCCTGAGGACAACCGGTAATGAAAGAGCTCGGTCAGACCAAGGACGACTTGGACACGCCGGCCCTGTGCCTGGACCTCGACGTGATGGAAGCCAACATCCGCACGGTCGCCGAGACCTGCCGGCGGCGGAACGTGGCTTGGCGCCCTCACTCCAAGGGGCACAAGGTCCCGGCCATCGCCCGGCTGGAGCTGGACGCCGGCGCGATCGGCATCACCTGCGCCAAGCTGGGCGAAGCGGAGGTGATGGCCGCCGGCGGCGTGCGCGACTTGTTGATCGCCAACATGATCGTCGGCCCGCAAAAGCTGCGGCGGCTGGTCGCGCTGCGCCGCGTCGCCGATCCGATCGTGTGCATCGACCACGCCGACCAGGCAGTCCCCTTGAGCCGCGCCATGGCCGAAGCGGGGCTCAGGCAGCGGGTGCTGATCGAAGTCGATATCGGCCTGGCGCGGGTGGGGGTGCAGCCGGGTGAGCCGGCCCTCGAGCTGGCCCGCCTGTTGACCGGCCTGCCGGGTATCGAGCTGGCCGGCATCATGGGTTACGAGGGCCACCTGCTCACCGTGCCCGACCCGGACGAAAAAGGGGCAAGAATCCGCGAGGCGCTCGGCACGCTGGTCGAGACGCGGCGGCTGCTGGAAGTCTCGGGCATCGCCTGCCCGATCGTCTCCTGCGCCGGGACCGGCTCCTACCTTTACAGCATCGGCCAGCCGGGAGTGACCGAAGTGCAGGCGGGCGGAGCGATCTTCATGGATGCCTACTACCGCCACAAGTGCCAGGTGTCCCAGCTCGGCTTCGCCCTTACCGTGGTGGCGACCGTCGTGAGCCGGCCCGCGCCCGAGCGGGCCATCATCGACGCCGGCCGCAAGACGTTGAACATCGAGGTCCATCCGCCCTTGGTGATGGGCCGCGACGACATCCGCGTCAAGCGTCTCAGCGCCGAGCACGGAGAGTTGGAGCTCGCGGCTTCGGCCGCGGACCTGAGGATCGGCGACCGCCTGGAGCTGATTCCAGGCTACGCCGACCTGACGACCGTGCTGCACGACCACTTTCATTGCTTTCGGGGTGGAAAGCTGGTTACCGTGTGGCCCATCGAGGGCCGCGGAAAGCTGGCCTGAGACGGGTAGAAGGCCGAAGGAGGAAGAGGGGAAGGGGAGAGCGAGGGAAGGGGGGACAGAAGGTCCGCGGGAGGTGGAACTCCTGCCTTCTGACCTCTGACTTCCGACTTCTGACTTCTGACTCCTGCTAGCATGCTAGCATGCCAGCCGCGAAAAATTGTGGAAAAGTAGTTCGCGTTTGGGCAAGAGCCGTTATACTCGTCGCGTCGCGCGGCAGGTGGAACCCGCCGGGCCTTGCCGCGCCGCCGTTTCGTATTTCCCGGCGCGTCCAATTGGGAGGGAACCCATGACACGCATCCCCCTGAGTTCGGCCGACGAGAATGCCAAAGGCATGCACGAACGTCTGGAGATGAGCACGGCCGAGATTGGCCTGTCGGTTCGCACGACGAACTGCCTCGAGGAGCGTGGCATCTTTACGGTCAGCGATCTGTTGAACTGCACGCGCCAGGATCTGCTGGCGATCTCCAATTTCGGAGAAAAGACGCTCGACGAGGTGTACAAGGCGTTGGAAGGGATCGGCTTCTACCGCACGAGCAAGCGGCAGACGGTCACTGCTTAGCGGATCGTTCGAAGCACGGCCGTTGCGAGTCGAGAACAGGGGCGCGCCGGAATGGATGCCCGCGCGCCCCTCCTGCCGCACACCCTGGATTGGGCGGCTCGAGCCGGCCGGCAAGCGGACAACCCGCACCGCGGGCGTTTCGGAACGTCTTGGGCTTCCGCTAGAATCATGGTTTTCCCTTGCCAGGCCGCCCGGCCCTGGCGAGGGCGTGACGTGCCGCCTGGGGCCGTCGCGTACCAGAAGTCCTCGGTTTCGGTGCCACCGTGCCCGGCTTGGCTCGCTATCTGCGGTTTTACGGCAAGAAACGCGGCGACCGGCGTACCGGCTCACGCGAGCTGGGCACGTTCGGCTTCGGGTGCGCCTATGCACTCTGCTTCGCGGTCGGCTGGGGCTTGCTCGCGCTGATCCTGGTCTATTGGGCGATTCCGGAGCTGCGCGTCAATCGCGATTTTGTCCGGCACATCTGCCGGGTAACCGACGTGCGGCTCGACCGCGCGCCTTCCGGCGACACCTATGCTCCCCGCCTGCACGTCGAATTCGAGGTCAAGGGGAAGCGATACTCGGTCTGGGCGCCCTACGAGATCACCGATCCGCATATGGCCGATCGCGACGCCACGCGAAAGATCCTGGACCGCTTCGAACGAGGCCGCGAGTACCCCTGCTGGTACGATCCGCGCGATCCCCAGCGCGTCGTGCTCTCCCGGGGCTATACCTGGTACACGTGGTTGATGCTGCTGCTGCCGATCTCGCTGATCGCCATCGGTGGCGGCGGGTTGTCGTACTACGTTTGGGGTTGGGGTAAATCGGCCGAGCGGCGGGCGGCCCTGGCGGGGCGCTCGCAACGCCTGGACTTCTTCGACCGCGAGCCCGACAGCCAACCTTGGTTTCCCAATGTGCCCGGCGCGGCGGAAGTGACCAACAGCCCGGGAACCGTGCTGGCCTTTCGACTTCCATCGGCCGGCAACAGTTGGGGGCTGGCCGCCGGCCTCATCGGTTGCTTAATCTGGAACGCGGTGGTGTCGGTGTTCGCGGTGATGGCCGTCCGAAATCACCTGGCCGGCCAGCCCGACTGGCGGCTGACGCTTTTCGTGGTGCCCTTCGCGCTGGTGGGGCTGGGACTGGTGATCGTGCTGGTGCGGCAGTTGCTGATCAGCACGGGAGTCGGTTCGACGATCGTGGAGATCTCGCAGCACCCGCTTTACCCGGGCGGCGCCTACCGCGTCTTTGTCTCGCAGGCCGGCCGGCTGAAGATGAACTGGCTTGCCGTTTCGCTGATTTGCGAGGAGGAAGCCACCTACCGCCAGGGCACGAACACCCGCACGGTCCAGCGGCGCGTCTACCAGCACGAGCTGTTCCGCCGCCAGGACTTCGAGCTTCAACCCCGCCGGCCGCTGGAAGCCCAGTGCTCCCTCGACATCCCCGCCGGCGCCATGCACTCGTTTCGGGCCGACCATAACCAGGTGAGCTGGAAAGTGGTCGTCCAGGGAAACGTCGTGCACTGGCCCGACTTCGAGCGGGTCTTCCTGGTGCACGTTTATCCTTCCGGCCAGGGAAGCGAGGCGGCATGAACGACGCCGTGAGCATCTCCCTGGACGGCCATCGTCGCACGTATCAACCGGGTGAGATCCTCTCAGGCGAATACCGCATCGAGCGGATGCTGGCTGTCGAGCCCTCGGCGGTGGAGTTGTCGGTCTTGTGGCACACCGAGGGGCAAGGCGACGAGGACCTGGCAGTCCACCATTTCGAGCGTTGGAGCCGGGAGCAGGATGAACCGGCCGACTTCCGCAGGCCACGGCGGTTTCAGACCTGTTTGCCCAACAGCCCGCTGAGCTACCAGGGGGTCATCGTCAAGATCCGCTGGTGCGTGCGGGTCCGCGTCTTCCTGGCCCGGGGTAAGCCGCTCTTGGCCGAGCAGCCGTTCCAGTTGGGGTCGCTCACCGCCGCCTCGGCGGCATTGCCGGTCGAATAAAGATTAAAATGGTCCTTCCGCAGAGCAATCCGTTTTCCACGCGTGCCGTTCGGCCCGGGGCCATCCCGTTTGTTTTTGCTGCCGGCGAATCGGCCGGCTGGCTGGTCGACCGCTTGCGCACCAGCGGCTGGTGGGGGCAGATCGTGGGCTCGCACGGAAGCGGCAAGTCCACCCTGTTGGCCTCGTTGATTCCCGCCCTCGAAGCCGCCGGCCGCGGCGTGAACCTGGTCACGCTGCACGACGGCCAGCGGCGGCTTCCCACCGGCCTGGACGCCCTTGAGCGGGGCAACCCGTCCTTGCAGTTGGTAATCGACGGATACGAACAGCTCAGCCGTTGGAGCCGTTGGAAGATCAAGCGCTTCTGCCGCCGCCAGAAGTGCGGCCTGTTAGTAACGTCGCACGCCGACGTGGGCCTGCCCGAATTGTTTGTGGTGCAGCCGCGCCTGGAAACGGCCCGGCGCATCGTGGAACGTGTGCTGCCTCCCGGCCCGCAGTCGATCGGGCCGGACGACGTGGCCCGCTCGTTCGAGCGCCACGGCGGCGACCTGCGCGAGACGCTGTTCGACCTTTACGACCTGTACGAAGCGCGCCGGCCGCAGCAGACCTGACCGGATGTGCCGGTCATGACGGCTGTCGATTTTTCGCCACACCGGTTGCAAAGCGTGACCTACGTTTGCTCGTGGGCCACCCTACCGCGCCGCACGCTCTCCATGCGAGGCAGAGCGGCGCGGCGCACTACATCCCACCCCGGCGGCACCGCCCGCGCAGTCTGCAATCACCAGCTAATACAAAAGTGCAACCAAATGATCCCAACGAACGTCAGGTCGCTTGACACTTTGTCCGCGGCCTTGTTTAACGAAGGACATCAGACGTTTCGCCAAAGCGCGGAGTGAAAGAAATGATTCGATCCCAAGCGCGACATTGCCTGGCGGCCTGCGGCGCAGCCGCCATGTTGCTGGCCACCCCCAGCCGCAGCGAGGCGCTGTTCCACTGGTTCGGGCGAGGAGGCGGCCTGTTCCATCACCGCCAGGCCCAGCCCTACGCTGCGGCCTGCAATCCATGCGGGCAGCAGGTCGTCAACTACGTGCCGCAGACCTGCTACCGGCCGCAATGCACGACGGTTCCGGTGACGACCTGGCGACCCTTCACCTCGACCGATCCGTGCACCGGTTGCCCGGTGACCTGCATGCGGCCGGTGGTGAACTACGTGCGGCAGACGCGGATGGTAGCCTACACCACGTATCGCCCCGTGGTGTCGTTCGTGCCGGCCGCGCCGGTCGCCGCTGCCGCCCCCGCCTGCAACCCTTGCGGCACGCCGCCGGCCTATGGCATGGCGCCGGCCTACGCGCCGGCCGGGCAACCCTACTACAACGGCGCGCCCGGCGGCACGGGAGTGCCGACGTTACCGCCCGGATCCTCCCCCGGCACATCCACGTTCGAGAGCTCGCCCACCCAGCGTGAGAGCCAACTGCCGGCTTTCCCCGACTCCGAGATGAACAAGCAGACGCCCAGCGCGCCGACCTCGTCGCCGCGGCTGATCGATCCGGACAGCCGGACGGCCGCTTATCCGGTCCAGTTGGCCTGGGGTTTTACGCCGGTCTCGTGGCCGGCCCGTGCCGGCGATGAGCCTCGGGTGATCCACACGGCCGTTCAGCGAGCGCCCGCCAGCGGCAGCCCCGAGCAGCGGCCCGCATCAACCGAGCCCGCGACGATCGACGACGGAGGCTGGCGCCCCTCGCAGCGCTAGGGGCTCGCAGCAGGCTCAGAGTCCATTCCGCCGCCCGGTGCGGCGCGACCGATTCACCGAGTGATCTGACCCACGGTGGCCCGCCTTGTCCGACCTGTCGGCAAGGCGGGTTTTTTTGTACCGCCCGCTTTTTTGCTGCCTCCTGTGCAGATTTCGGGCAAGAAAGCCCGTTTTTCCGAGCAGCGCTGCCTGTGGCTTTCCGGCGCCATAGTACGAGTTCCTCTTCTCTGCTCGCCGGTATCTTCGGGAAGGCCGCGTGAACCATTCACCATCGATGAATCCACGGGACCTCCAAATGA
>JBBDNX010000181.1:0-6238 GCA_040877345.1 Pirellulales bacterium | reverse complement strand
CTTCCCGCCGCGGCCGGGCCCGCGAACGCGAGAAGAACTCCTTCAACCTGATCCGCGTCAGCGACGACTCGGTCCGGATCACGCACTACATGTTCTTCGACGACGCCGGCGGCTTCGCTCCCGTCAGCCGCCACATCTTCCCCCGCTCCGACCGGCACTACTTCGCCGAGCCCCCCTCGACCGGCCAGGAATCGCCAGATGAGTAAGAACACGGACGAAGACAGTCTCTCGCCAAGGCGCCAAGATCGCAAAGACGGACGCTACGAGGGGGACAAACCACAAAGTTCACAAAGAGCACGAAGACGCTACAGGGCTACGAGTTAGCCTTGCGTACTATTCCCGTCTGCGAAATCTGAGTAATCCTTGATCCCCTTGCCTTCGTCCGTCGTGTCTTCGTTCTTCTTCCTCGTCCTTGGCGCCTTGGCGCCTTTGCGAGAGCTCTTCCTTCGTCTCTTCGTAGCGTCTTCGTGTCCTTAGTGAACTTTGTGGTTCGTTCTCGTCCGTCCGTCTCAGCGGTGGACCTCTTCCGCCAGCGGACGAGGTTTCTCTTGAACCGCGATCGGCGCGGCCCCGGGATGGCGGTCGAAGACCAACAGCAGGTTGGGCAGCAGCACCAGGGCGCTGACCAGGGCCGCCGCCATCGCCGCCGCCGCCAGGATCCCGAAGTGATACAGCGGCTGGAAATCGGTCAACAGGAAAATGCTGAAGCCCGCGATGTGCACTACCGAAGTCAGCACGATCGGCCGACCCAGGTCCTCGATCGTGCGGCGCACCGCTAGCTCCGTCGACTGCCCCGCTCCACGCGTCAAGCCCCGATAGCGGAGCATGAAATGGATCGTGTCGTTCATGGCGATCCCCAGGGCCACCGTCGACACCATGGCCGACCCCGAGCTGATCGGCAGCTTGAACAAGCCCATCAGCCCGAAGATTCCCAGGACCGGCACGATGTTCGGCAGCACGGCGATCGTCGCCAGCTTGAGCGAGCGGAACAGCAGCACCGACAAGGCCATCATCAGCGCCACCGAACAAGCCATCCCCCAGCCGATCCCCTGCGTGATCCGCTCGGCTAGCGTCACGCTGTCGGCGATCGAGCCCGACACGTAACAGTCGAACCGGTCGCGCGGCAGCCGCGCCTCGACAAAGTCGACCAGCGGACGCAAGCCGCCGGCCCCGTTCGGATTGACGAGAAACGTCAGCCGCTGCGCTCCCTCGTTCAGCTTGTCGCGGTTCCAGTTCTGGAAGGTGTCGGCGAAGATTGCCGCGCTGGCCGGAATCCGCGCCAAACTGGCTAGGTAGCTGCCCAGGCCTTCTTCGCGCCGGGCCCTCGCCAGCTCCTCGGTGAATTCGGCTTGCCGCCGCCGAAAGGCCGGCGTCGACAGCACCCGCACCACCCCCAGGTCGCTCCGCGCGCTCACCGCGTCGCTGAAACGCGCCGTCGCCTCGTCGTCGGCCCGCTGCTCCGCCGCCTTCCCGCGTGAATCGGCCCCGCCGCGCTGCGTTGGGATCAGCACTACGTCCAGTTGGTAAACGCCAAAATTCCGGCTGGAAAAATGCGCCAGTGCCCGCGAAATCGGCTGCTCGTCCGAAAAGAACGAGAACGCGTCGGTGTCCACGTACAGGCCGATCGGCTGGTCCGCCGGACGCGGCCACGCGAAAAAAACGAACGCCGCCGACAGGGCCGCCGTCAACGCCAGAGTCAGGTGAGGCCTTGCCGTTGCGGCGCCGGCCAGCCGGCGCAGCCGCTCATGCGTCAACAGCGAGGCGGCCCTGGCCCGGCGGATCGGCAGGAGCTGCGACATCGCAAACACCCCAAAGAAAGCCAGCAGCGACCCGGCAAACAGTTGGATTCCCAGGTCGCGGATCGGCCCGAGCTGGTTGAAGCACAACATCAAGAAGCCGCACCCGGTCGTGGCCGCGGCTCCCAGGCAGGGCACCGCCACGTGGCGGACGAGCGTCGCCCGGCTCACCGTCTTGCCGCGCGGCCCGTCGGCGACGTAGGAAGCGAAGTGGACGGTCGAGGCGGTGGCGACGATGGCCATCAGCGTGGGGGCGGCCATGGTCAACACGCCCACCGACCCGTCCCGCGCCCCGACCCACCCCAGCACCAGCAGCATGGCAAAGCCGCCGGCGGCAACGGCCGTGACCAGTGCCCGCGGGCTGCGAAAGCCCCACAGCAGGCTGGCCAGGCCGACGGCGATCGAAGCGGGCAGAAACGTGAACGCGACCTGCCTGGCCCGCCGCTCCAGCTCGGTCATCATCACGATGCCGCTGGCCACGTGGAACTCGACGTCCTCCCATTGCGGCTCATCGCGGCGGGCGGCGATGACTTGCTGGATTTCACGCACCACCCGGCGGCGGACCGCGTTCACCTGCGGGTTGCCGCTGGGGTCCCAGGTGTTGGGCAGTATCTTGAGCTCGCAGACGGTCATCAGCGTGCGCCCGTCGCGTGGCCCGCTCGGCAGGTCCCACAGGGCGCCGGCATACACGGAGAACCGCCGCGACTGCTGGGGATCGAGCAGGGTCGTCAGCGGGACTCCCTCGATGCGCTCGGCCACGAGCGAAGCGTCGTAGACCAGTTTCAGCCCTTCGATCCGTTCCAGCTCACTGCGCAGGGCCTTCAGCTTCGCCAGGTCGTCGTCCCTAACCGGCCGCCGGAAGTGCAGTCCGATGGCCACCATGTCGCCGACGTCGAAATGGCTGCTGAACACTTCCCAGGCACGGATGGAGTCCAGGGGCATCCACTTTTCCGGCGAATCGAGGATCCGCACCCGTGCGGCCAGCAGGGCCGAGGCGATCAGGCCGGCGAGGCAGGCTGCCTGGAACGCACGCCGATGCCGGTCCAGGAAGTTCAACAGCCACTCGAACATGGTGCCTCGACAGCGTTCCGCAGGTATGAGAGCACGATAGCACAAACGTTGGGGGTCCAGAAGAGGCCGCGGGCGGCTGCTTGTCCCGGTCTGGCACTCCGCAGTCCCCCTGGCTCAGGCACGGCCAGCCGGGGCATACAGCGCGACTCCTACTTTGGCCGTCGCGCCTTTCAGTTTGCCGTCCAGCGTGGCAAGCGGCGCGTGCAATGGAGAATGAATTGATCGTTTGCCGCCACCGCGTCATCCGCCCTCAGTGTCGTCTGCCTGCCTCGATCAGTTCCCGAGCGGCTAAACTCCCCAGGGTTCGACCTTGCCGCTTGCTGTATGCCTTGAGCTGCTCAATCACTTTTCGGATGTCCGACTTTTCTTCTCTGGCAATGGGAACCAGCATGGCCACGGCCTTGCCGCGGCGGGTGATGACGATTTTCTCTCCGTGCTCCACCCGCTGCAGGAGCTCGGCGAACTGGGTCTTTGCTTCACAAGCACCTACGGAGGTCATCGCCGTGTATTCTCCGGACAGGAATAGTCTATACGCCTTGTTTAGCACCTGGTGCTCTCAATCGCGTAGTTCCGTCCACCTGATGGCGCCCGATCTGTCCGACGCGCGGCGTTCCAGCTCTTCGACAAGATTCTCGTCCTCCATGGAAAGGCCTTCGCTGTCAGGCGAGAGCGTTTCGAGGAGTCGAGAGACGAGCATCGCGCGCTCGCTCTCTGGTAGTTCCAAAGCCGCCGATAACAGAGCGTCCGCGGTTTGTCGCATGGCCAAAGGTCCTTTCTGCTTCGTGATCTGCTGGCGTTCAGCTATCCAGAGAATACCGCAAAATCACTGGGCTCCCAACAAGATCCTCAGCCTATCAAGCACGTCCTCGACGCGCAAGGTGCGTTTGAAGCGGATCACGCCGGCCGGCCATTCGACCGACTTGCCGGCTGAGGTGGAAACGGCCAGCAGGATCGGCTGCCCGGAAAACTGTTCGATTGTCCGCTGCTTTGCTCGCAGATACTGCACCGTCCAGTAGCCGACGATCTCCAGCAGCACTCTGCGGCCGCTGACGTGCCGAAAGGCAAAGTCCGGGACAAACGTGTGCTGGGCATCGTGCAGAATGTCCGCCTCGCGCTGGAGCGTCCATCCTTCGCGCGGCTCGGACCCCCATTGCTGAGAGAATCGCTCCTCGGTGCTCGAATCGAACTCGGCGGGCGCCGGCAGGTGACTCTTCAAACCATCCGACTCCGATAGTTCCAACCGGTGCCGCCAACGTTTGCCCCGCTCGGCCAGCACGGCGTGCAGCCGCCAACCCCGGCAAGCGATCAACGCGGGCAGGAACCTGGCCATCGCCACGCCATAGCGGCGCGTGCTGCGCAGCACCGAAGCGGGGCCGTCGAAGCGGATCATATAGCGCCCTTCACCGGTGCGGCGAATTGTGTGCAGCAGGCGCGCCAGCTTCGCGTAGCGCAGAATCGTTTTGAAGTCCTGGGCCGCCCAGACGGTCATTTCCAACGCATCGAATAACGCCACCTGCACCTGGCCCACGTTGTAGCGGGCCAGCAAGGCGGCCCCATCTGCGTACCCCTCAAACGCCTCCAGCCGCTGGCACTCGATGATGTCGGCGAACAGGCGGCCCTCCACCTCGTCCCAAGTCATTCCCAGCTCCGCGGCGATGCGTTGCTTCGTCGTCGCCGCGTCATGTGGGAACTGGCGGTCGGCATCGGTAACCAGCGGATGGCAGTCGGCGGCACGCCGATAGACGGCCCGGCGCAGCCCCGCGGCCGCCGCTGGGCGGTCCTGGCCGAAGCAGGACGCATCGTCCAGCAGCTTGCAGAATGCGGCAATTCGCCGCGGCGGGCAATCTTGCTCTCGCGCCAGGATCGCCTGGACCGCCTGGTGCAGCTCGCGGCGGCTCCGCGCGATCCCCTTGCGATAGACATCCAGCATCCGCTCGCCGTATCCCAGATATCGGGCGTGGCGACGTTGGATCAGCCGGTCCGGCACCAGCCGGCCGCCTTCACACTTTGCAATGGCGTGTTCCCTGGTAAGCATCGCTCTTCCGCCGGCGCCGCGAAATCCGCTCGTCATTCGTTTCCGCGCAAACCACTTCGTACAGCACGGCCCGCGCTTCGCCCGATCTGCGCAGGATCCGGCCCAGCCGCTGGATTGCTTGCCGCGTTGAGCTCAATCCGCCGATCACCACCGCCACCTTCGCTTCCGGCAGGTCGACCCCTTCGTCCAGCACGCGGTTGGCGACGACGGCCGGATACCGGCCTCCTTCCAGGCCGCGAAGGATTTCTTGGCGCTCATCTTTGCGGCAATGGTTCAGCAGGCACGGGATCAGGAACCGCCGGGAAACGTCGCGAGCCATCGCGTTGGAGCCGGCGAACACAATCATGCGGCTGCCATAGTGCAGTCGAAACAGATCCTCCAAGACGCGCAGCTTTTCCTGCGCCCGGTCTTCCATCGACCGGCTGGCCCGGTAGGCGGCCAGTGCCCGCCGGGCGGCCGGGTCGCCGGCGGCGGCCGCGCATACGTCCTTCCACGTGTTGGCCGCCCCGGACCGGCGCAGGGCGGCCACGTAGGAGCGCACCTGGCGCGTCAGTAGGTCGTAGCGCGCCTGCTCCGCTGGGGACAAGTGGATGGGGATCCTGATGACGTCGTAATCGGCCAGTACCTCGCCCCGTGCCGCGGCCATCGGCATTTCGTAAACGGTCGGTCCGATCAGCCAGTCCAAGTCGGTGTGCCTGCCATCGCAGCGCAGCGGAGTAGCCGTCAGCCCGAGCCGCATGGGGGCGGCGGACATCCGGGCCGCGTCTCGGCGGACCGGGCCCGGCAGGTGATGGCACTCGTCGAACACGATCAGGCCGAACTGGTTCCCCAGGCGTTCCATGTGGATGCAGGCGCTGTCGTAGGTCGTCACGGCGACCGGGCGCACGCGGAACAGGCGGTCGCCGATGATCCCCGCGTCGTATCCCAGAGCGTCCTGGATCCGGCGGTGCCACTGGTACATCAAGTCTCGCACGGGCGCCACCACCAGCGTCGAGACAGCCGCGGCCCGCATGATGGCCAGTGCGACCTCGGTCTTCCCGGTGCCGGTCGGCATGACGATTACGCCCCGCCGGCTCGCGCGCCAGGCCGCGGCCGCCTGCTGCTGGTCCGGCCGCAACGTGCAGGCCTGCTTCGGGGACCAACGGACGGGCTTCCATCCGGCGACCTGGTCCACTACCTGCCAGCGGCCGGCGTCCAATGCCTGTCGCACGGCGGCGTAGTGGATGGCGTCGGTTCGCCAGGCGCGCGTGCGGGCGTCCCAAGTCCACGGAATCGGACCAAACAGTCGAGCCATGGCCGCCGCCGTCATGCGGTCCAGCAGCAATGTCCCGCCCGC
>JBBDNX010000180.1:0-6250 GCA_040877345.1 Pirellulales bacterium | reverse complement strand
TCCGGCCGTCGGCCCGCAGTTCCGGCCGCGGACCGAACAGTTGGAGATCGACCCAGCGCCCCCCGGGTATCGCGTGCTGGAACTGCATCCGGACGGACAGTGGTCGACCCAGGTGCTACGATGTACGTCGGTCGAGACTCCTTAGGAGAAGATGAATGCGTCTACGGCAACTCTGTCTGCTGGCGATTCTACTCGGCGGCCTGGCGAGCTGTGCACAGGGCGCCGAAGCCCAGTGGAAGGCGGGCGTCGCCAAGGCGGTGATCACGCCGGAAAAGGCGGTCTGGCTAGCCGGCTACGGATCGAAACGCGTGCCTGACGGCAAGCTGCACGACCTGTGGATGAAGGCCCTCGCGCTGGAGGACGAAGAAGGCCGCCGCGCGGTGCTGGTGACCAGCGATTTCCAGGGCGTGCCAAAAGGAATGAGCGACCGGGTGTTCGAGGAGCTGGAGCGGAAGTTCGGCCTGGAGCGCCGGCAGGTGATGATCACGTTCTCGCACAACCACTGCGGCCCAAGGCTGGGCGACGATCTCGTCGATTACTACCCGATCGAGCCCGAGCAGGTCGAGCTGGTGAACGAATACACCGCGCTGATGGTGACGCAGCTCGTCGCGATGGTCGGCGAGGCGCTCGCGGATCTCGCCCCCGCGCGCCTCCAAATCGGCGAGGGACATACGACCTTTGCCGTGAATCGCCGCAACAACAACGAGGCGGACGTCCCCGCCCTGCTGGCGAAAGGCACGCCGCTTGCCGGGCCCGTCGATCACTCGGTGCCGGTGATGACCGTGACGCGGCCCGACGGCCGGTTGGAGGCGATCGTCTTCGGTTACGCCTGCCATCCGACGACGCTCAGCTTTCTCACCTGGTGCGGCGACTATCCGGGCTTCGCGCAGCTCGAGCTGGAAAAGAACCACCCGGGCGCCACGGCCATGTTCGTCAACACGTGCGGCGGCGACCAGAACCCGCTGCCGCGCCGCACCGTCGAGCTCTGCCAGCGTTACGGACACATGCTGGCGGCCGCCGTCGAACAAGCGATCGAGCAGCCGTTGAAGCCGGTGTCGCCGGGCTTGCGGACCGCGTTCGAGCACGTCGAGCTGCCTTACCTGAAAGTCGTCACGCGCGAAGATCTGCACGCCGCACTGCAGGACGACAATCCCATCCGCGGGCGCTGGGCCGCCCGCATGCTGCAGAGACTGGACGAGGGGGAAAAGTTCCCCGCCTCGTATCCATACCCGGTACACGCCTGGCGGCTTGGGCGGGAAATGCTGGTCGTCGGCATGGGCGCGGAGACGGTGGTCGATTACGCGCTGCGGTTTAAGAACCAGTTCGGCCCGGGCACGTGGGTCTGCGGCTACACGGACGACATGATCGCCTACATCCCCTCACGCCGCGTTTGGGAGGAAGGCGGCTACGAAGGCGGGTCGAGCCTCTACGAATACGGCCGCCCGGCCTTTCGCTGGGCGGGCGATATCGAGGACCGCATCGCCGCCTCCGTGCACAAGCTGGTCAGGCAGGTGAGCGAGCTGCCGCGGCGGCTCATCGGCTACAGCGAGCTGCGGACCGACTTGCCCGGCGGCCGGCACGCCAACGTCCGCACGATGCGGGCCGTGGTGGTCGAAGCGGACGGTTCCCGCCGGCGGCTGTTGGCCGACGAGCTGGCCAGCGAGCCGGATGCCTGGACGCAGTTCGCGGGCTGGTCGCCGGACGGCGGCACGGCGATCGTAGGCCGCGGCTGGCAAAGCCCGCACAACGCCGAGTGGGAGGAAGAGCACCGCACGTTCCGCTTCACCGAGGAAGGCTGGCTGTCGGATTCGTACCTGGTGGACCTGGCCGGCGGGCAGGCGACGAACGTGACGGCGGTCGAGCGCGTCAGCTTCTACAACGGCGGCCTGTTCTTCTGGCCGAACGATCCGGCGAAGCTGGGCTTCACGGCACTGGTCGAGGGCAACTCGCACCCGTTTCGCATGGACCGCGACGGGCGCAACAAGATCGACTTGACCCGGGAGTCGAAGAAGTTCACCTACGGCTTCTCCAGCTCGCCCGACGGCAAACGGATCGCCTACCACCAGGACTACCAGGTGTTCCTGGCGGACGCCGACGGCTCGAACGCCGTGCAAGTCGAGACCGGCCAGCCGTTCAACTTCGCGCCGGCCTGGTCGCCGGACGGTCAGTGGGTGTTATTCGTTTGCGGCGAGCATTACAACTGCCATCCGCACCTGGTCCGCGCCGACGGCTCGGGTTTGAAAAAACTGGCCGACCGCGGCGGCTACCGGGGAGTGATCGAGTTTCTCGACGTGCCCGACTTTCACGGCGGCAGCAGCGACATCCCAGCCTGGGCCGCGGACGGCAAGTCGATTTTCTACACCGCACAGGCCGGGCAAAGCGTCGAGCTGTTTCAAGCGACGCTCGACGGCGCGTCCAGGCGGCTCACGAAATCGGCGGAAGGGACGCTGCACTATCATCCGCAGCCGTCGCCGGATGGGAACTGGTTGCTGCTCGGCTCGAAGCGCCGCGGCGTGCGGCAGTTGTTCGTGATGCGGCTCGCCGACTGCGCGGAGGTGCAAATCACCGACCTCCAGCCCGGCCGCGCCGCGATGTGGCCACACTGGCAGCCTGCCGTGCCGCCCGAAGAACCATCACACCGCGCGGAACGCTCCCCATGAGAAGTCGCAGTCGTCCGCCCCGATCGGCACCGCACGGCCTTTCATCGTGGTCGGCGCCGTCCTTCAGGCGATGATTCCCGTGATCGGGGTGCCACCGTGGGCGACGTGGATGGGCCGGCCGCTGAGGTCGGCGACGTGCAGGTGCGGGTCGACGCCGAGCAGTTCATAGATTGTGGCCACAATGTCGCCGGACGAGACGGGATGTTCGACCGGGTAGGCAGCAAGTTTGTCGGTCGAGCCGAATACCATGCCTTCTTGAACACCGCCGCCAGCGAGCAACGCGAAGCCACACTGCGGCCAGTGGTCGCGGCCGGCCTTGCCGTTCACCCGGGGCGTGCGACCCATCTCACCCATGACGATGACCAACGTCGATTCGAAAAGACCGCGGTAGTCCAGGTCGTCGAGGAGAGCCGTCGTGATTTGGTCGAGCACCGGGAGATTGAACCGGAGCATGCCGAAGTTGTTTTCGTGCATGTCCCAGTGCCCGCCGTGCGTCTCCGCGCCACACTCCCAGTTCACCGCGACAAACGTCGTGCCCGCCTCCACGAGCCGCCGCGCGATCAACAGACTCGACCCGTACAGGCTGCGCCCATACCGGTCGCGCACTGCGGCCGTTTCTCGCGCCAGGTCGAACGCATCGCGGGACCTGCTCGACACCAACAGCGACATGGCCTGCCGCTTGAACTCGCTCATGCCGTCGATCGTCGGCGACGCGGACAACCTGGCGAGGCCCCGGTCAATCTGATCGAGCAGCGAGTTGCGCCCATCGAGGCGTGCGATCGTCATTTCCGGGAGAGCGTCCAAGGCCGGCAAGAGCGGATCGCCCACGGGCAGGACTGGGTCGTAGAATGAACCCTTTCGCTCGAACTGCGGCTCGCAAAACGTGATCAGCGGGTCGTACTGGCTGCCGAGATAGCCTCCATACGGCCCGGCCCGCCGCAGACCCTGGCTGAAGCCGGGATGGGCGGGCATCACGACGTAGCCAGGCACTTCCTCCGGCACGATTCCCACGTATTGACACACCGAGCCCATGCTCGGGTGGTCCGTCCGCTTGGCGAAGTAGTTCTCGCGGTCGCTGCCGCCGGTGAACCCAGTGAGCACGTTGTACGGGTTGTGGCTGTTGTAGCCGTGCGTCACGGTGCGAATCAGCGTCGCGCGGTGCATCCATTGCGCGGTTTTCGGCAAATGCTCACAGATCTGCAGTCCGGGCACAGACGTGGCGATCGGCCGGAACTCGCCGCGGACTTCTGCCGGCGCATCGGGCTTCATGTCAAACATGTCCAGATGGCTCGGTCCGCCGAACAGGTTGACCAGAATCACCGACTTTGCCGGACCACGCCGGCCGCCCGGAGTGCCTTCCACCGCCTGCAACAGACGGGGCAAGGTTAAACCACTGAGCAACGACAGCGCCCCAACTCGCATCAACTCGCGGCGAGTGACCCCGTCGCAAGCTCGTGTCGGGCGGGCAAAAATCCGCAGCATAACTGTGTCGCCAAGGCATCGGGAAGACATTGAATAACCGGAGAAGATTATATAAATCGGCGTTGATGCGAACAAGCGAGGAGCCGACCAGCCGATGTCTCGGCATCGGTCCGTCCGCAACCCGCTCCGGTTCAGTCACGTTGTTCCACTCGCCGGCGGTTGTACTGCCACGCAAAAATCTGGTGGCGGCAGCTTGCCAGTCGATGTGCTCGATTGCGTCCTGTGTCCAGTCCGCTAAGCTGAATGGATGGCTCCGATGTCCTCTTTCCTTGTTGCCGCGCCGTCATGGCGGCTGGCGGTCGTTCTTGCGGCGCCGGTGGTCGTCGTGCTGCTGCTGCTGGCCTTCAAGGCCCCAAGGAAGCGGCGGCTCGGAAACCTCTTATCAGGGCTGCTCGGGGCCGTCGCCGGAGCATTCGCGATGTTCTATTCCTTTGAGCCACCGCAACGCACCTGGATGGAGCGTTGGTATGGATTGTTTATCGTCGCCGCAATGATTGCTGGTGTAGGAGTTGCGGCTGCGCTGTCGAGAGCCGTTCGCTTCGTGATCGCTCGCCGCACGTCAGATGCCCGCTGAACGCCAGGAAAGCCGACCATGTGCCAAGGCCGCGCCCTGCTGCCGTTCTTGATCGTATTCTCGTGGCTCGCCGCGCCGGCATCGACCCGGGCAGACATCCGGCATGAGGAGGTCCGCCAGTCGATCGAGCGCGGTGTGACGTACCTGCGGCGCGAGCAGCGAGAGGATGGCTCGTGGCCCGAGCGCGGCGGCCACCCCGGCGGGATCACCGCGCTTTGCACGCTGGCGCTGCTTAACTGCGGCGTTCCAGCCGAAGATCCCCAGGTGCAGTCCGCGCTGAATTATCTGCGCGGGCACGAGCCGAAAATGACCTACGCGGCCGCACTCCAGACCATGGTCTTCTGCGCCGCCGAGCCCAAGACCAGCCAGGCCCTGGTCCGGCGCAATGTGCTCTGGTTCGAGCAGCAACAGAACCGCGGGGGACCCATGAAGGGCGCCTGGGGGTATCCGCAGGCGGGTGGCGACAATTCGAATACGCAGTTTGCCCTGCTGGCACTGCACGAAGCGCAGCGGATCGACGTGCCGGTGAACAACCAGACCTGGCAAATGGCGCTCGACCACTGGCAGCGGACGCAGAACGACGACGGCTCGTGGGGTTACAAGCCGGGCAGCCCGGGCTCCGGCAGTATGACCTGCGCCGGCATCACCTCGCTGATCATCGCCGCCGACAAGCTGAACGAGGGAGACGCGCGTATCGAGCAGGGCCGCGTCGTCTGCTGCGGCGAGCAGGAGGACAACACGGCCATCGACCGCGCGCAGGCCTGGATGGCGCGGGCCTTCAGCGTGCACAGCAACCCGGGCGATCATCAGTGGCTCTTGTACTACCTGTACGGGGTCGAGCGGGTGGGGCGGCTCACCAACCAGCGGTTCATCGGCCGCCACGACTGGTATCGCGAGGGGGCCGCGCTGTTGGTGAAAAGCCAGGATGAGCTGTCGGGCTTCTGGAAAGGCACCGGGCTCGCCGAGGACGATACCCGCGTGGCGACCGCCCTGTCGCTGCTGTTCCTGGCCAAGGGGCGGCGGCCCGTGCTGGCCGCCAAGCTCAAGCACCTCCCGGCCAGCGACTGGAACCACCATCGCAGCGACCTGGCCAACCTGACCAGCTACATCGAAACGCGCTGGGAGCGGGAGCTGACCTGGCAGGTGATCGACTCGAAGGTTGCCAAGCCGGACGACCTGCTCGAAGCGCCGGTGCTGTTCATCAGCGGCAACCTGGAGCCCGAGTTCAGCGACGAGGAAGTGCGGCATCTGCGGGAGTACGTCAACCGGGGCGGTTTCATCTTCGCCGAAAGCTGCTGCGGCGGCGAAGATCTTAATAAGGGATTCAATCAGGGCTTCCGTGCCTTGGTCGACAGAATGTTCCCCGAGCCGGAGTACAAGCTGCGGCAGTTGCCGCCGGAGCACCCGGCCTACAGCGCCGAGGAGCGCGTCGATCCCCGCTACACGCGGCTTCTGTTCGGCGTCGACGTCGGCTGCCGGACCAGCGTGATCTACGTGCCCCAGAACCTCTCCTGCTACTGGGAGCTGGCCCGCT
>JBBDNX010000179.1:0-6252 GCA_040877345.1 Pirellulales bacterium | reverse complement strand
TGCCGGCATGCCCGGCGACAATAGGGCCTCGTCGCCGCTGGAACAATTACTATCTCGATCTCGTGGCGAACGAGATCTCGACCGTCGCCCGTTATTGCGACCGGCTTGTCCAATGGCAGCCGCTTGCAGACGATTCCGGCCGCCTCGCGGAGCGCATCGTGTGCCCCGGCAAGTTGGTCGTGGGCGGAACGCACGATTGCTTGCCCGCGCCCGTCGCCGGTGCCGACCAGCGCACGCTTTTTCTCTTGAACGCGAACTTGAATCACACGCCTGATGTCCAGGCCCTGTTGGAGGAGCTTCGGCCGCGCGTGGGTCGTCACGACCGCGTTGCCGCGGTGCTCTATAACCCGTACCTGCACTGGCTGTACCGCCTGGCCAATCGAGTCGGGTTGCGGCGCGGCGAGCTGCCCTGCACTTTCCTGACCCGCGGAGATCTTGCGAACGTGGCAAGGCTGTCGGGCTTCGAGGTCGTGCGAGTACGGCCCGTCGTGCACTGCCCGTTTCGCCTGGCCGGGCTCGGCACGCTGCTCAACTGGCTGCTGCCGGCGGTGCCGCTGCTGCGGTGGATCAGCCTGGCAACGGTCGTTTTGCTGCGGCCGATCCGTGTCGAGGAAGACCGCCCGTCGCTGTCGGTGGTCATGCCCGCCCGCAACGAGCGCGGCAACATCGAACAGGCCGTGCGGCGGCTCGAGAAGCTCGCCGTTGGGCGGCTGGAGCTGCTGCTGGTCGAAGGCGGGTCGTCCGACGGCACCTGGGACGAGGTCGGGCGCGTTGCGCGTCTCACGAATGGAACGATAACGGTGCGGGCCTTGCAACAGCCGGGACGGGGGAAGGCCGACGCGGTGCGGTTCGGCTTCTCACAGGCCACCGGCGACTTGGTCGCCGTCTGGGATGCGGATCTCGCCGTCGAGCCGGAGCTATTGGACCGATTTTACCAGGCTTACTGCCAGGGCCTGGGCGACTTCGTCAACGGCAACCGCCTGCTGTATCCAATGCAGCGGGCCGCCATGCGGTTTCTGAATCGGTTGGCCAACGGCCTCCTCGGCCGCCTGCTCAGTTTCGTTCTGGACGAGCCTCGGCTGCGGGATTCGCTCTGTGGAGCCAAGCTCTTTACGCGGCACGACTGGTCGCGGATGGCCGCCTGGCAGGCCGACTATGGCGGCCGGGACCCCTTCGGCGACTTCGATTTGTTGTCTGCGGCGGCCGTGCTAGGGCTGGGCATTGTCGAAGTGCCGGTGCCATACCGCGCCAGGCTGTATGGCGCGACCAACATCCGCCGCTTCGGCGACGGCTGGCAATTGGCCAGGCTGCTTGTCCGCAGCCTGTTTCGCATCAGGATGGGGCGCACATGAGCGCTAGCGAAGCACCGCCTGGTTCGACGACGCGCCGGCGGCGGCTGGTCGCTTTGGTCCGGTCCGAGGGCGCACGGCGCGCCGGCGGGATCGCGTTGGTGTGGCTGGTTTACGTGGTGGCCATCGAGACAATTGCTCGCGCCGTCAATCGTGATCCAGCGATGTCGCAGTCGAGCGGGCCCTTGCACGGCTTCCTCCCCGATCTCTCGGCGGCCCCGCCGCTAGCGCGTTGGGATTCCGTTTGGTTCTACCACATCGCCGAACAGGGCTACCACGGTCAGACGCCAGCCAGCCGCCATGCGCCGGGGTTTCTACCGCTGTATCCATTGGCCATGAGGGCGACCGCCGCTTGCTTGGGGATCGACTTGTTTACCGCCGGGTTGTGGGTGAGCCGGCTGTCCTTGCTGGTCGCCATGCTTCTATTGTCCGCCCATGCCCGCCATACCGGAGCAGACGGCGCCGGATGGGCGGCGATCTTCGCGCTCTTGGCGTTCCCCTCGGCATTTATCCTGGTATCGGTCTATTCGGAGAGCTTGTTCCTAGCGACCGCGCTGGCGAGTTTTGTCTTCGCCGAGCGCAAGCAGTATTGGCCGGCGGCCCTGGCAGCCTTCTTGGCGGGATTGACCCGAATCCATGCCGTGGCGCTGGCCCCCGCGCTTTTCGTACTCGGCTGGTCGCAATGGCGCCGTGACCGGTCGCTGTCCGCATTCGCACCCGCCGCGGGTGGAATGGCAGCGTGGCTTGTTCTGTGTTCCTACTTCGCGGCCCAATTCGATGATCCGTGGCGATACTTTTCCGCCAAGCGGGAGCACTGGCGGATCGGATTAAGCAGTCCGTCGACGACCATCGACAATGCGCTCCAGCGCATCGACAATGCGTTGGCGCAGGCTGATCTGGGGTCATTGACGGTGCTGCTTGAGCTGCCGTGCTTGTACGTGCTGGGACTGGCTAGCGTGGTGCTGGCCGTGGAGCGCCGCTGGCATGCCTCTGCTTACGTCGCCTTGGGAGCCGCCCTGACGCTGCTCTCCGGCTCGACGTGGGGCTTACCGCGATTCGCGCTCTTGCTGTTCCCGACATTCGTCCTTATCGCAAGCCTCCATCGGCGCCCCGCGGCCTGGTACGTTTATCTTTTAGTGGGTTCGTTGTTGCAGGCCTGCGCGCTGGTAAACTACGTGAACTTCCGGTCGCCCGCCCCGTAGGTGAAACGGATTGCCGAAAGCCGCCAGAAAAGAGAGAAGCAGCCATTTTTCTGACCCACTTCGCCGACTTTCAGCTTCATCGAAACCTGAAGCACCTGATCGTCCACGTGACGAATCACTGCAATTTCAGGTGCCGGCACTGCTTCATCGATTTTTCGCCGAAACGGGATCTTCCGCTGGAGGTCTACCAGACGCTCGCCCGCGACGTCGGCCGACTATTCTGGCTCGACATTGGCGGCGGCGAGCCTTTCCTGCGCAACGACATCGTCGAGATCGTGCGCGCCTTCGACGCCGACGTGGTCACCATTCCCACCAATGGATTCTTCGTCGAGCGGACTATCGCGGCCACCCGAGAAATTCGGGAGCGTATCGCCGGAGAGCTGACAGTTGCCATCAGCATTGACGGGTTGCAATCCACGCACGATCGGATCCGGCAAGTGGGAAGCTGGAACACGCTGTGGACCGCGTTTGAAGAGTTGAGGACGATCCCCAACGTCCGGGTCAAGATCAACACGGTGCTCTGCAAAGAGAACTTTTGCGAAATCCTCGAGCTCATGGAGCTTGTCTACCAACGACGGCCCGATTTCCACTCAATTATTCTCTTGCGGGGCAACCCCATCGACCCCACTTACGGGCTTCCCTCGTTCGAGGAATTGCACGCGATTCAGGAGCCGCTGTTCGAGATCCTGACGCGCTACGATTACGGCCAGAAGAGCCTTACGAGCCGAATGCTGAGGAACTATCATCGCTATCTGTGGAACCTCTCGCTCGCCACGCTGAAGCAGCGCACCCAGGTCATCCCCTGTCTGGCGGGGCAGGCCCATGCGGTTGTCATGGGAAACGGGGACGTCAGTTCGTGCGAGATGCTCTCACCCATCGGCAATCTGAAAGAGGCATCCTGGAAAACGATCTGGCAAAGTCATGAAATGAACCGGCAGCGGCAGTCGATCAAGGACAAGCAGTGCCATTGCACCCACAACTGCGCGATGCTGGACAGCATTCTCTACCGGTCCAGCAGCTACGGACCGCTCCTGGCCGGAGTTGAGCTTCAAACGTAGGTCGAAAAGCTGATGGAAACTCGGTCGAAAATCGCCGTGATCGGTCCGTTCTTCAATGCATCGAGGCATGTCGATAGTTGGCTCGACGGCCTTTCCGCCCAGACGTATTCCAATTTCAAGCTCTACCTGGTGGACGATCACTCCACGGACGATACCCTGGAACGCATTCAGGCACGCCTGGGCGGCTTGGCGGTGCTCGCCGAAATGCTTGCGCTACCGGCGAATTCCGGTCCCGCGGCCGCTCGGAACAAGGCAATCCGCACCGCGCTTCACGAAGCCGCGGAAATCATTCTGCTGCTCGATAGCGACTGCCGCGTGGAGCCGGACTGGCTCGAGCGCCACGCCTCCTTCCACGAGGCCCATCCGGAGGTCGCGATCGTGGGAGGCGGCATGCAAGGAAAGAGCGAAACGGCGGTGGGCAAAGCCGATGGCTTCTGCTCTTGGTTCACGGCCGTGCCTTTTAGCCGCGCGAGGGTCCCCCGGATGCACCTGTGCACCACCAACATGAGCATCCGCGCTTCGGTATTTGAGCGCATCGGTTTCTTCGATGAACGGCTTGCCACCGGCGAGGACGTGGCCTTTTGCCGAAAGGCCCGCCAGGCCGGCTTTCGGCTTTGGCTTCAGCCCGACATCGTGGCCTTGCATCTGGATCGCGGCACGCTGGGCGACGCGATGCTCCACCACTACCGGTGGGGCCTGCACTCGTATGCGCTGGCGTTGCAAGAGCAGGGCGGATACTATGGCGTTCTCAAGCGGTTGCGCTCCCGGTGGCTGGTTATGGCGCTCGTGCCACCAATCGCGGTCGCTAATGTTCTTTTGGTGCTCATCCAATACTCGTTCCATGCACCATGCGTCTGGCTGTACCTGCCTTGGATTTGCCGGCTCAAGTGGGCGAATGCCGTGGGCGTCTATCGTGGGTACGTTTCGCCCAAGCTATGCCTGAGAAAGCAAATCTCAAGCAGCGAGAACCTCAGCGCCGAACGCGCTCTGGGAGGTTCGCTCTGAAAAAGCACGCTCTGCCGGGCACAGCACACGGTTCCGGCGCCCTCCGAACCGGACACTCAATTCTCAACGCGGCGCGGGATTGCCGATCGTCTAGCCATCGCCGTTGACTCGTGGGGCGCTTTGAGGGATACTTTTGGAGGCACCGCCGGGCCGCTGATTTTTGCGGGCTGGGCGGTTCAAGTCTCGTCTATTCAAAGGTTTACGCATCCGATGGCCGTCGCGCAAAAAAGCGACCTGGAGGCCTACTGCCTCGACGTGGCACGCCGGGCGCAGCGGGCCAGCCGTGAGCTGGCCGTGGCGACCGGCGCAGCAAAGAATGCGTTTCTGAAGGCGGCGGCGCGGCTCGTGGCCGAGCGGGCCGATGAGCTGGCGGCTGCCAACCAGCGGGATCTGGCCAGCGCGCCGGGCTTCGGACTGACCGATGCCCAGGTCGATCGGCTCAAGCTTTCGCCCGCGGCCATCGAGCAGATGGCAACCGGCCTGCTCGAGGTGGCCGCCCTGGGCGACCCGGTGGGCGAGGTGATCGAATCGTCGGTGCGGCCCAATGGATTGTCGATCTCGAAAGTGCGCGTGCCGCTGGGCGTGGTGTTCTTTATCTACGAGTCGCGTCCCAACGTGACGGCCGACGCGGCGGCCATCTGCATCAAGAGCGGCAACGCGGTGATTCTCCGCGGAGGCAAGGAGGCCGCCCACTCGAACCGGGCCATTGCCGACGTGCTCTGTGAGGCGGCGGCCGAGGCGGGACTGCCGGCCGACGCGGTACAGTTGGTGGCCATGAGCGACCGCGAGGCGGTGGGCCACTTGCTGGCACTCGACGAGTACATCACCGTGGTCATTCCCCGCGGCGGCGAGGGACTGATCCGCCGCGTGGCCGCCGAAGCCCGCATGCCCGTGATCAAGCATTTCGCCGGCAATTGCCACGTATACGTCGACGCGGCCGCGGATCTGGAAATGGCCGAGCGGATCACGTTGAACGCCAAGTGCCAGCGGATGGGCACGTGCAACGCGGCCGAGTCGCTGGTGGTACACGCCGACGCGGCCGCCGAGTTTCTGCCCAGAATAGGCCAATCGCTGGCGGCGCGCGGCATCGAGATCCGGGGCGACGAGCGGGCCTGCGAGCTGGTGGCCGGCGCGCGGCCGGCGACCGAAGAAGACTTTGCGGCCGAATACCTGGGGCCGACCATTTCGGTGAAGGTGGTAGGCTCGCTGGACGAGGCGATCGACCACATCCATCGTTACGGTTCGGGGCACACGGAGGCGATCATCACGGGCGACCTGGCCGCGGCCCGCCGGTTCACGGCCCGCGTCGACAGCTCGGCGGTGATGGTCAACGCCAGCACGCGGTTCAACGATGGGGGCCAGTTCGGCCTGGGGGCGGAGATCGGCATCAGCACCGACAAGCTGCACGCGCGAGGCCCCTGCGGGGTGAGGGAGCTGACCAGCTACAAGTACGTGGTGTATGGAGACGGCCACGTCAGGGAGTGAAGGGCAAGGGTGGGCCGCACGACCCGCCGTGCCTCAACGGCGGCCGTTCTCGCCGTGGTGCAAGGAAGCAAGGAAGCAACCATGTCTGGAGACGTTCTCTACGACTTCAAGCGTCCGGGGCGGGTGGGCAAGGACCAGATGCGGGCCTTGGAG
>JBBDNX010000178.1:0-1213 GCA_040877345.1 Pirellulales bacterium | reverse complement strand
CCTGCACGAGCAACTCGGCTGGCCGCATTTGATCGGGGGCCGCGTGCATCGGCACGGGACGCCCCTGGTCGACCTGATCACCGACAAGCTCGACTACATCGGCTACGAGACCCACCGGCCGAGCTACCAAGCCTACGTCGAGGCGCTGGAGCTGCACCCGCAGAAGCCCGTCTCGATGGAGGACCGCTTCCGCGTTCGCCGCGACCGTCGCTACACGGAAAAGGACTACGACCTCGACATGACGCGCCGCGGGCTGTGGCACTCCGCCATGGCCGGCGGAGTGGGCAACATCTGGGGCTATCTCGTGCCCGACGCCGGCCCGCACGGCATGTCGCAGCCGTATCCCAACCACGATCAGATCCGCACCTACGCCACGTTCTTCCAGCGGCGGTTCTTGGGCGACCTGGCCCGGGCCAACCACCTCACCGACGGCCTATGTCTCTCGCGGCCCACGCAAGCGCACTGGCTCTTCTACAAGGAGGACGCCGAGACGCTCCGCATCGACTTGTCGGGCATGGCCGGGCCGCAACATGCCGTGGCCGTCGACGCCAGAAAGCCCTATGAGGAACTGGACCTCGGCCTGTTGGAAGCGACCGATCAGGTCTGGCAGGCCCCATACCGTTCGGACTGGGGCCTCGCCGTGGGAGATTCCAGTCCCTCGGCCCCTCCTCAGAGAAAAGGGGATAAGTCCAATTAACGTGAACTTGAAAAGGCGATAAGTCCAATTTCGCTCGTTAATTGGACTTATCCCCTTTTTTTTCAGCGATTCGCTCGTTAATTGGACTTATCCCCTTTTTCTTAGCGGCCGGCCGCGTTGCCGCCGGATCGCCTTGCCGGCGGGTCCGCTGGTCGCCTGGCCGGGCTTTTCCGCCTTGCCCATGAGTTCGAACAGGAACCGGCTGGGCTGCGTGGGGCGAGGCTTGCCCCACTTGGTGCGGCTCAGGGCCAGGCTCAGCGTCAGCCGGTCACGGGCGCGGGTCACGCCGACGTAACAGAGCCGCCGCTCCTCGTCGATCGCCGGACCCTCGGCCGACACCGATCGATGGTGCGGCAACAACCCCTCTTCCATGCCGACCAGGTACACCTGCGGAAACTCGAGCCCCTTGGCACTGTGCAGCGTCAAAAGCAGGACCGCGTTGCGCGCCAGCTTGTCGTCCCGATCATCGCGCTCGTCGCGGCCCGTCAACGCGACGTCCTCCAGGAATCCCGACAA
>JBBDNX010000177.1:0-6266 GCA_040877345.1 Pirellulales bacterium | reverse complement strand
GAGCGCGATCCGGCCAACCGGCTATTGGCGCGCGGGCCGCGAGCAAGGCTCGATGCCGAAACGGTCCGCGACCAGGCGCTGGCCGTCAGCGGCCTGTTGAGCCGCAAGATCGGCGGTCCTTCGGTGTATCCGCCGCAGCCCGACGGCCTGTGGCGGGCGGCCTTCAACGGCGACCGCACCTGGCCCACCAGCACGGGCGAGGACCGCTACCGCCGCGGGATGTACACCTTCTGGCGACGGACCGTGCCCTATCCTTCGATGGCCGCCTTCGACGCTCCCAGCCGCGAGATCTGCACGCTCAGGCGGGTATCGACCAACACGCCGCTGCAGTCGTTCGTGACATTGAACGACCCGGTATACGTCGAGGCCGCCCAGGCCCTGGCGCGGCGGCTCTACAGCGCAGGCGGCTCCACTCCCGCCGATCGGGCCGCCCATGGCTTGCGGTTGTGCCTGGCCCGCCCACCGGCCCCCGTGCAAGTCGAGGAGTTGGTGGCGCTCTACGAGAGCGAGCTGGCTCATTTCCGCGGCGACCTGGCGGCGGCCGGGCAGTTAGCCACGGATCCATTGGGCCCGCTCCCCTCGCACATGCCCGCCGACGAGCTGGCCGCCTGGACCGTGGTGGCCAACGTGCTATTGAATCTCGACGGCGTCTTGAGCAAGCGCTGAACGAGGGCGGACATGGAAGGATGAAGGCACAAGTACGAAGGGCGCCGGGTGGCTGGCGGCAAAGCGTTAGCGTGCCCCAGTCTTCCGTCCGCGTTAGCGGATGCGGAAATGCAACGCAAAGGAATCACGCCATGAACGATACTTCGCCGGAAGCCCTACGCGTGCAGACGGAGATCTACCGTAGGATGACACCGGGCGAGAAACTGCGGTTGTTGGAAGACATGTACCGCACCGCCAGAGTACTGTTCGAGGCGGGCCTGCGACTTCGCAATCCGAAAGTCCGAACCGACGAACTTCGTGAGGCGTGGCTTCTGCAGACGTTAGGGCCAGAGCTCTTTGACCGAATCCGGAATGCCGACCGTGGATCAACCGAGTGAAACTTTGCAAGTGGTGAGGCAGGTCGCCAAGGCCCTAACGGACCTTGGAATCCCGTACGCGGTAGGCGGGTCGATGGCGAGTTCGGTTCACGGCGTACCCCGATTTACTCAAGATGCAGATCTTATGGTGGAGCCGTTCTCGGGGCAAGAACAGGAGTTGGCCGCGTGCTTTGGCCCAGAATACTATCTCAGCGCGGCGGCGATAGCCGAGGCGAACCGCCATCGTCGGTCCTTCAACATCATCAGCATTCGAACTGGATTCAAAGTCGACCTCTTCGTCAGAAAAGATCGGCCCTTCGATATTGAGGCCATGCGGCGACGGATCTTCGCGCAACTTCCCGACGCGCCGGAACAGCCACTCGCCATGCTCTCCGCTGAGGACTGCATCTTGTTCAAACTCGAGTGGTACCGATTGGGCGGCGGAATCTCCGATCGGCAGTGGAGCGACGTGTTGGGCATCTTGCGCGTGCAGGCCGGGATGCTGGAAATGCCTTATTTGCGGCTCTGGGCTAAGGAGTTGGGCATTGAGGAACTTCTTGTGCGGGCGATCGACGAGGCAAGTAATGCATCGTAAAGCATGGGAAAACGCTGGAGCGGGGCCCGCCACCGGTGCGCCGTCTGGACGGCCCGACTCTCCCCCGCACAGACGTCTTGTGTTACAATGCGCGAAACCAATCGCACGACCGACATGACGAGACAGGACCGCGGCCATGACCGATTCCAACCCGGTTCGCTCAGCGGAAAGTGAGCTGTACGTGCGCCGCGCCCGCGCGCTGACGCGGCGGCATTTCTTCCGGCAGTGCCACGTGGGGCTGGGCGCCATGGCGCTGGCGTCGCTGCTGCCCGATCAGGCGCCGGCGGCGCCGATGGCCGAGCCGGTCAACCCGCTGGCCCCCAGGCCGCCGCACTTTACGCCCAAGGCCAAGGCGGTGATCTATCTGCACATGTCGGGCTCGCCGCCCCAGCAGGAAATGTTCGACTGGAAGCCGAAGCTGGTCGAGCACCACATGCAACCCTGCCCCAGCCAACTGCTCGAAGGGCGGCCCTTCCCCTTCATCAAGGGGCACCCGCTGCTGCTGGGAACCCCCTACAAGTTTGCGCGGTACGGCCAGAGCGGCGCCTGGATCTCGGAGCTGCTGCCGGGCATCGCCGGCATGGCCGACGACATCGCCTTCGTCAAGTCGATGTTCACCGACCAGATCAACCATGCCCCGGCCGAGCTGTATTTGTTTACCGGCGCGCCGAGGGCCGGGTCGCCTTCGATGGGCTCATGGGTCACGTACGGCCTGGGCTCGGAAAGCGAGGACCTGCCCGGCTACGTGGTGCTGCTCAGCGGCGGCACCGATCCCAGCGGCGGCAAGAGCCTGTGGGGCAGCGGCTTTTTGCCCTCGGTGTACCAGGGCGTGCAATGCCGCAGCGAAGGAGAGCCGATCCTCTACGTGTCGAACCCCAACGGCATGTCGCGCGACGTACGCCGCCGCAGCCTGGATGCCCTGGGCCGGCTGAACGAGTTCGAGTTGGAACAGTTCGGCGACCCCGAGACCTTGACCCGCATCGCCCAGTACGAGCTGGCCTACCGGATGCAGATCTCGGTGCCCGACGTGATGGACATCTCCCGCGAGTCGCAGCAGGTGCTCGACATGTACGGGGCGCAGCCTGGCGCGGGCACGTTCGCCAACAACTGCCTGCAGGCCCGGCGGCTGGTCGAGCGGGGAGTGCGCTTCGTGCAGCTCTTCGACTGGGGCTGGGACTGCCACGGCACCGGCGAAGGCGACGACATCGTCAAGCACTTGCCCAAGAAGTGCAAGGAGATCGACCGGCCCATCTCCGCCCTGCTGGCCGATCTGAAGGCCCGCGGCATGCTGGAGGAAACGTTGGTCGTCTGGGGAGGCGAGTTCGGCCGCACCGCCATGAACGAGGCCCGCGACGGCTCGAAGTTCCTGGGCCGCGACCACCACCCGCACTGCTTCACGGTCTGGATGGCCGGGGGCGGCATCCAGGGTGGCATCAGCTACGGCGAGACCGACGAGCTGAGCTACTTTGTCGCCAACGACCCCATGCCGATCCACGACTTGCAGGCCACGATCTTGCACCTGCTGGGGCTCGACCCGCATCGCCACGCTTACAAGTTCCAGGGTCTCAACCAGCGGCTGATCGGACCGACCGAAGAACCCAAGGTCAACCACGCCCTGCTGGCATAGCAGCCGTCGTTGTGGTATTGGTCGTTGGAGATTGTCGGTTCGCCGCCGGAGTTCGGCTAACGACTAACGGCCGCTCAGGGTGCAAATGCCCGACGCTTGGAGAACGCATCGAATGAGGAGTACATCCGCCGCGTTGGCCGCCGTGGCACTGCTTTTCAGCCCGCCCCGGGCCGTCGCCGAGCCTGTGGAACGAGCGGCCGCCTCGCTCCCTGACAGAATCGAGCTCACCCTGCGGAGCCGTGACCGCGCGACGGGACAGGTATCATCCGATAAGCTGGCGATCGACCCCCGCCAAATCGGCGTCGTGCTGGTCGATACCTGGAACTTCCACTGGTGCCTCACTGCCACCCAGCGGTGCGGCTCGTTCGCCGGACGCTTCAACCAGGCCCTGCCCGCCGTGCGGCAGTTGGGCATGCAGGTGTTCTGGTGCCCGACCGACGTCGCCGATCAGTACGCAGGCACGCCGCAGCGCGAAACGGCGGTGGCCGCGGCGCGCGAACCATTGCCCCCCTCGCTCGACATCCCATTCGCGGCGATCCACTGTTTCGAGAGCAACCGCTGCATGTGCGGCCCGGGCATTAAATGCCTGGCCAACTACGGTTGGGACGGCATGGCGCCCGCGCTGGTGATGGAGGCCGGCGATCTGATGCCGGAGGGGACGCAAGAGCTGTACTCGCTCGCGAAGCAGCGGGGCATCACGCACTTGATCTATCTCGGCTTCCACACCAACGTCTGCACGACAGGCAAGCCGGTGGGCATCCGGCCCATGGCCAACGCCGGGCTGCGGTGCATCCTGGCCCGCGACATGACCGACGCCATCAGCGGCTACGATCCGGCCAGCCGTCGTCATCCCGACGGCAACACCGACGAGGTGATCGCCCAGATCGAAAACGACGTGCCGACGATTCACCTGGGCGACGAGTTGAAGAAGTTAGGACTCTGGCCCACGCACCAACTGGTCGACCCGGTGCGGATCACGCCTTGGGGCACCCCGCAGCGCCCATATCTGTTCGAGGAGCCGATCCTGGTTTCGCTCACGGCGCCGTTGACGGAAGGAGCCCAGATCCATTACACGCTCGACGGCGGCAGCCCGACACTTCAGTCGCCGGCCTACGACGCGCCGCTGCGGATTGAAGAAACAACGCAGTTGCGGGCCGCGGCCTTCAAGGCGGGTCGGCAAGTGTGCCTGGAAAGCATCGGCAGCCTGGTTCGCCTGTCGCCGTTGCCGCCGCCGCCCGATGTGCAGTTGTCCGAGATTGGGACGCTTCGTGCCACCTCGAACGGCTTTCATGCTTTTGGGTCGGACAAGAAACCCAAGAACGATCGCAACTATCTGGGCAGCGAGCTGCGGCTGCGCGGGCGGACCTACACCAAGGGAGTCGGGGTTCATGCGCCTTCGCAGTTGCTCTACGAGTGCCGGCCGGAGTACGAGCGGTTCGTCGCCCGCTGCGGGCTCGACGAGTCGCTGATCGCCGACGACCTGGGCCGGGCGGCGGCCATGTATCCCAGCGTGGTCTTCCGGGTGTTGATCGACGGCCAGCCCGTGGCCGAGAGCCCGCTGATGCGGTTTCATCACGAGCCATGGCGGTTCGACGTGCCGATTCCGCCCGGCAGCCGCACGATCAGCCTGGTCACGACGGACGGCGGCAACGGCAGCCGGCACGACGTGGCCAACTGGGTCGACGCCGGCTTCGTCCTGAACTCTTCCGCGAAGGAGTAGCCCGCGGAGCGCTAAGGAATTCCGGACGACAAGAAACCACTGGCCAAGGCGCAGCCGACGCGATGTCTACTCGCTTCCCGCCTCGGCCTCGATCTCCGCCTCGCCGGCCGGCGCATCGGTTTGATCTTCCGCGGCCGGCTCTTCGTCGCCTGCCGGCACGGCTTGAGCTTCGCCGGGGGGCGGTGCGGGTTCGGCCAGGAGCTCGTTGACGATCGCTTCGAGATTGATCAAGTCGTGGTAGCCCACGATCTTGGCACGCACCTTGCCGGCGCGATCGATGAACAACGTGGTCGGATAGCCTCGCAAATCGGGGACCTTGGCCTGGGTCGCCTCATCGCCGATCAGGCACTGGTAGGTCACGTTGTTGGCGGCGACGAAATCCTTGATCAGGTTCTTGGCCTTCTCGGTCTCGCCCGGTTGAACCCGCTCGTAGTTGATCCCCACGATCTCCAGCCCGTCGGCCTGGTACTTTTCGCGGAGCTCGAGGAAATGAGGGATTTCCTTGATGCACGGCGGGCACCAGGTCCCCCAGAAGTCGACGATGACAACCTTCTCCTTGAAGTCGGCCAGCGAGACCGGCTGGTCTTCGAGATTGTTCAGTGTGAAGTCAAACGGAAAACTCTCGGCCTCGGCGAGCAACTGCTTGGCCTCCGCAACGGCTTCTTCCCGCAGCCGCTCGAGGTGCTCCTGCCTGAGGGTCTGGAACGCGGACATGTCTCGCAAGAGCGCCAGATCTTCGTCCTTATCGAGTTGACCAAGGTCCTTGTAGCCGGCGTCGAACGCGTCGCGAATAGCCGCCAGGGCCTTCTCGCCGTCGCCGTTGATGCCGTGGGCACAGGCAACGTTGTACATGCCGTTGGCAACCAGCGCCCGTTCCTGCCCGGTCAAATCCGGGTGAGCTTGCTTGAGTTGCCGGAGATAGTCGGCCGAATCGAGGAACGCCTGGTATCCGGCCTCGTGGTCCCCCCTGCCCACTGTTTGCATCGCCTGGCTCTGCATCACGCTGCACAAGCCGAAAAGGGCCATCCGGTGCTTGGGATCTTGCGCCACCGCTTGCTTCAGCAAGGACAATGTCGCATTGGTGTCCCCAAGTTGCATTTTTTGCCTTGCCTCGGCGATCAGCTCGTCCGCGGTCTTCGCGGGCGTCTCGGCGACGCTCTCCTCGGAACCCTCGGACTCGGGCGCGGCGCCGGCCAGATCCGGCTTGGCATGGCTGGAGGCCGACGAGCGATCGGTGGCGGCCGGAGCAGCGGACCCGGCAATCGTGTCGCCTGGATTGGCCGCCGCGCCATACTGGCCGCC
>JBBDNX010000176.1:0-6267 GCA_040877345.1 Pirellulales bacterium | reverse complement strand
CGACACGTCGGCTCCTCCAAGCAGTGGCACGAGCAAAGCAAAGCCCGTGGTCGCGATGCGCGCATGGTGGCCGATCCGGCGCCATCGTCGTTATGCGAAAGCAGCTCGAGTTGCACTGCTTCTCGGAGCCGACACGTCGGCTCTTCCAAGCAGTGGCACGGGGACACTTGGGATCCGGCTGCTAGCTTCGCGTGCAGTGGACCTGCGGCAGTAATCGCCGGATCAGCCGCAGCAGCCTGGCGCGGTCGATCGGTTTGGTAGCAAAGTCGTCGCAGCCCGCGGCCAGGCATTTCTCGCGATCCTCGCTCATGGCGTGAGCGGTCAAGGCCACAATCGGGCCCGGATAGCCGAAGCCGCGCAGTTCGGCGGCCGCCTGGTATCCGTCGAGCACGGGCATCTGCATGTCGAGCAGGATCAAATCGAACGGCCTGCCGGCCGCCTGGGCCGCCAGCGCCTCGCTGACCGCCTGGCGGCCGTCCTCGACGACGCTCAGCTCGGCGCCTGCTTTGGTGAGGATGTACGACAGCAGCCGCTGGTTGTCCGAGCCGTCCTCGGCCAGGAGCAAGCGGGCACCCGGCAGCTTGAGTGTCCCGTGGTCCTCTCCCGCGCCCGGCTCGACCTCGTCTCGATTCGCGGGCGTTTCGCCCAGGCCGGCGCGATCGAGCGGGCCGACTGGCACCGACAGCGAGAACGTGCTGCCCCGGCCGGGGTGGCTCACCGCCGTGACGTCGCCGCCCAGCATGCGCGCCAGCCGCCGGCTGATCGCCAGGCCGAGGCCTGTACCGCCGAACTCGCGCGTCGTGGCCGGGTTGGCCTGGGTGAACGGCTGAAACAGCCGTTCGAGTTGTTCGGCCGCGATGCCGATTCCACTGTCGATGACGTCGAACACGACGCGGGGCTGGCCGCCGTGGAGGGGGCGGGCGCACAGCCGGACTTCGCCCGTTTCGGTGAACTTGATCGCGTTGCCGACCAGGTTGATCAGTATCTGCCGCAGACGAATGGGGTCGCTGGGAAACGTGGCGGGCAACGGGCTTCGAAACTCGACGGCCAGCGACAGGCCCTTGGCCTCGGCGCGTCCGCGCATCAGGGCCGCCACGTCGGCCAGCACCTGGCGGGGCGAGCAGGCAATCGACTCCATGCGGACCTTGTCGGCTTCGATTTTCGACAGGTCGAGAATGTCGTTGATGATCTCCAGCAGGTACTCGCCGTTGCGGCGGATGGTGTCCAGAGCCACCTGCCGCTCGCCGGGGCCAAGGTCGGGGTCGAGCAGGTTCTCCGCAAAGCCGAGGATGGCCGTCATGGGCGTGCGGATCTCGTGGCTCATGTTAGCCAGGAACTCGCTCTTGGCGCGGTTGGCCGCCTCGGCCGCCTCCTTGGCCTGCTGCAACTCGAGCTCGATCCGTTTTCGCTCGATCGCGTAGCGGATCGACCGCGCCAGCGAGTCGGTGTCCAGGTAGGCTTTGGGCAGGTAATCCTGGGCCCCGGCCTGGATGGCCTCGAGCGCCAACTCCTCGTCGTTGACGACCGTCAGCACGACGATGGCCATCGTGGGAGCGTGTTCGCGGAGGCGCGTCAGCGAGCGGATGCCGACTTCGTCGGGCAAGGTCAAATCCAACAGCGCGACGTCGAAACCTTCGCCGGCGCGACTCAACGCGGTTGCCAGGCGGTCCACGTGCTCGAATTCGAAACGCCGGGTGCGGCTGGAGCCCAGCGCAAACTGAACCAACTCCGAGAAGGTGGGGTCATCCTCCACCAGAAGGACTTTGATGGTTGGCGCGATCACTGCTTGCTCGTACTGCTTGGAGAGGCGAGTCCAGCCTGAAAAACGTAGCTTGCACTTGGCCCGGCCGGGGCGCCGAAACGCTCCAGTTCGTAGCGACCGGATTGATCCGCTCGGGACGGCTACCTCACGCGGAGCGTGAGGGCGGCTTTATGTGCGGTGTCCCGCAGCGCGTGCGTAACGGTCGCAACGACTGTAGCGGAATTGGATCTCGTCGTCCAAGCCGGCAGGAATCACCGTAGGGCCGGAGGGCACCACGACGCCACTTGTGGACTTACTCGACCAGCGCCGTGATCGTAAAGGCCAGGCGGGGGGCCTGGGGGTCGTTGGTGTCGTACTCGGCCACGTGCCGGACCTGGCCGAACCAGCGGGAGGTGTCCAGCTCGATCACGACGTCTAGCGACCTGCCGGGGGGCACGACCAGTTGAACCGGCGGCGTTTCCTCGCCGCAGCAGTTGCCCCGCTCGGTGAGAATCAGCCGCCGCGCACCCCGATTGGACACGGCAAAGGCCACCCGGTGCGTGCCACCTTGCCCCAGAGCGCCCAGGTCATGTTCCCGCCGGCCGGTTGCCAGCCGCGGCGCGTCTGGAACGCCGGCACTGGCCACCGGCCACGAGCTGAACGCCCAGGCACTCCACTTCCCCAGCGCCAAAGCCGACCCGGCGACGACGCAAAACACGGCGGTCGAGCGCCAGGTCGGTGGTTTCACGGCGAGCGCTCAGTCCACCAGGGCCACGCGGCGGGGGAACTCATCCACGCCCAGGTCCAGCGATTCATCGTAATGAACCTCGCCGCCACCCGTCATTGTCAGCGTGCGGCCGACCGCGGCCCCGAACATGTCGGCACCGCCGTCGATGGTGATGGCCGTGTTCGGCCCATAGACCAGCCCATAAAAGTCGTTGTTGCTGGTGATGTCTGCCGTGCCGCCGGTCATCAGGAACTGCAGGTTGGCCGCGATCTGCGTGTTGTTGTTGACGAACGTGCCGCCGGCGCGCCTCATGTCGCCGGTGACGTAGATGGTGGTCGGCCCGCTGAGGTTCAGAACCGATTGGCCTTCCAACGTGAAGTTGTTGAAGTAGTACGTTCCCGGCGGCATGTCGTAAACCTTGGTGCCGTCGAGCAGGAAGTTGCCGCTGCCGTCGACGAGGCTCACCCACGAATTGCCTTTCTTAATAAGGGGCAGCGACGCATTGTCGTTCACGATGGCCGCCTGGCTGGCATCCACGGGCGGCATGTTGAGCGGCTTGAGCCGCGAGCCGATCTCGCCGGTGACCGTGGCTGTGCCGGTGATCGTGACGTCGTATCCTTTGCCTGCCCGAGCGCTGCCTTGCACCAGTGCGGTCCCCTCGACGGAGATCGGCCCGTCGCTGCAAAGCCCGGCCTCGTGGCCTGCGGTGGCCGCGTTGTATGCCCCTTCGACGCTATCGTAGCTGTCGGTGCGGGGGGTGCCCGGCACGGAAACCCACTCGATTCCGATCAGCGGGCCGCACAGGCCCCGGTCCGACATGGCGGTGGCATTGGCCTCCACATTGGCCGAATCGACTCCCAGAACCGGTGCAAAGAACAGCGTGAGGGGACTGCCCGAGGCTTCGGTACGTCGCATCGTAATCCGCACGGCGTTTACGGAACGCTTCGCCGGGGGCGGGGTGTGGAACACCGCGTCGTCGCTGTCCCAATAGCCGAAGACCACGTCGGCCGGGTCGAGCGTGCAGGAAAGCGAGGCGTTGGCGCTGTTATAGTCGTCGGACATCCGGACCGCCGCAGCCAAGGCGTCCGTCTCATCGGGCAAGTGTTGCGCCGCCGCGAGCGCGATGGCGTCGGTGGTACGTTGCAGGTCGGTCCGAGCGTGGACGATGTAGCCGACGTCCACCGAAAAGGCGACCATGGCCAGGAAGATCGCCATCAGGATGGCGGCCAGTACCGTGACCGTTCCCCGCCGAGCGCGATTTCGTTTCGGTTGCATGTTTCAACCTCCCATCGTTGTGCCCGCCGCGGTCCCAGGCGCCTATTCAGGGCGTTCCGCATTCATCACGGACTGTGCAAAGAGCGTTGTGTCTTTCAGAAACCAGGGGCTGGGAAGCCAACTCACGTCAGTGAAGGGGACGCTCACGCTTACCGTTACCGGGTCGCCCATGCCGGCCGACGACAGGTTGGAAGGCGACACGGTCACGGTGGCGCCGGAAACCGAGTTGCTCTTGAGGTAGTTTTCCACGACAGTCTTTACTTCCGAGGAGGTCGACTGTTCGAGGATAGCGCGGCGGGCGCCTTCCCGCGAACCGTTGGTCAGCACCTGCTGGACCATGAGCATCCGCCCGTACTCGATCATTCCAAAAACGAGTAGAAAGAAGATCGGAGCGACGAACGCGAATTCCACGACCGCCGCGCCGCGGCGTCGCGGCCGGCTCCATAGCCGCTTTGGCCGGCTCGCCGGGGTATCCTGCTGCGCGATGCCGCGATTTTCTGCAATGACTCGCATCGGTGACCTCGCGTGTAACAAAGTCGAAGGCTCCCTCCAGCAGCCTGCCGATCCGCGCGCGTGAGCACCTTCGCATGCCTGTGCCCGCGGGCGGGCGGCCATCGTGTCGGGACCTCTTCCCTCAGCCCCAGGTGGACGAGACGTGGCCGAAACAATTCGGAATCCACCTAATGGCAAACATGGCTTATGCAGGGCGATTGTCAAGCCAAAGTTTGGCCGCGGCGCGGGCAACGCGCAATGAGTATGCCGCCTTTGCCGGCGATCCGGTAATGCACCGGCGGGCGCTCAATCCACCAGGGCGATCCGGCGGGGAAACTCATCCACGCCCAGGTCCAGCGATTCATCGTAATGAACCGCGCCGGTGCCGGTCATCGTGAGCGTGCGGCCTACCACGCCTCCGAACAAATCGGCATCGCCCGAGACGGTGATCTCCGTGTTCGGACCGTAAATCAGCCCATGGAAGTCGTTGTTGCTGGTGACGTCGGCCGTGCCGCCGGTCATCAGGATGCGCAGGTTGGACGGGAGCTGCGTGTTGTTGTTGACCATCGTGCCGCCGGCGCGCTTCAGATCGCCCGTAAGGTAAACGGTGGTCGGCCCGCTGAAGTTCAGGACCGCCTGGCCTTCCAACGTCAAGTCGTTGAAGTAGTACGTTCCCGGCGGCATGTCGTACGTCTTCGTGGCGTTCAGGTGGAAGTTGCGGTTGGCGTCCAAGGGACTTACCCACGAATTCCCCTGCTTAAGCAGGGGTAGCGATGCATTGTCGTTCATCACCGCCGCCTCGCTGGCGTCCACCGGCGGCATGTTGAGCGGCTTGAGCCGCGAGCCGATCGGGCCGGTCACCACGGACCTGCCGGTAATCGTGACGTCGTAGCCCTTGCCTGCGCGGGCACTGCCCTGCACCAGCGCAGTCCCATTCACGGTGATCGGCCCATCGCTGCAAAGCCCGGCCTCGTGGCCGGCCGTGGCCGCATTGTACGGGCCTTCGTCGGTATCGTAGCTGTCGGTGAGGGGGGTGCCCGGCACCCTGACATACTCGATCCCGATCAGCGGGCCGCACAGGCCCCGGTCCGACATCACCGTGGCGTTGGCTTCCACGTTGGCCGAATCGACTCCCAGAACCGGGGCGAAGAAGAGCGAGAGAGGATTGCCCGAGGCCTGGGTGCGGCGCATCGTAATCCGCACTGCGTTCACGGAGCGCTTCGCCGGCGGCGGGTTGTGGAACATCGCGTCGTCGCTGTCCCAATAGCCGAACACGACGTCGGCCGGATCGAGCGTGCAAGAGAGCGAGGCGTTGGCGCTGTTATAGTCGTCGGACATCCGGACCGCCGCAGCCAAGGCGTCCGTCTCATCGGGCAAGTGTTGCGCCGCCGCGAGCGCGATGGCGTCGGTGGTACGTTGCAGGTCGGTCCGAGCGTGGACGATGTAGCCCACGTCCACGGAGAAAGCCACCATCGCCAGGAAGATCGCCATCAGGACGGCGGCCAGCACGGTGATTGTTCCCCGCCGAGCGAGTTTTCGTTTCGGGTGCATGCTTTTATCTCCTTTCGTGGTGCCCGCCGTCCGGACGCCCGTTCAGGGCGTTCGTTGATCGACCCGGACACGTGCGGGACCACGGTATTTCAGGGAACCAGGGCGGACTCGCCAGTTGTTTTTTGGACGCGGGACCGCGCTTGGTCCAGGATGGACGAGACGTGGCCGAGCTAATTCGGCATGTGCCTAATGGGAAACATGGCTCATGCCCCGCGATTGTCAAGGTTGATCCGGGCCTGCGGAATAGGGCGGTTATGCGGGCCTGCATGCCCGGCGTCGCAAGGAGGGGCACGGGTTGATTCGGCGGGGCTGCCGCTGCAACCAGCGCAACCGTTAAAAGTGGTGCGGCGGCTGCCGCCTAAACTGCGTCCGCCGGACCTGATCTGCGTTGGATTCTGTTGGCTGATAGTGCGCTATCAACAAGCCAGTGGGCGATGAGGGACTCGAACCCCCGACATCCACGGTGTAAACGTGGCGCTCT
>JBBDNX010000175.1:0-6270 GCA_040877345.1 Pirellulales bacterium | reverse complement strand
ACTCTTTCATTCGCTACCTTTCTCCGGCTTCATCGCCGACGCACCCTTCTGCCTTTATCTGCCCTCTGCCTTCCTCCGCTCGACCTCGACGTACTGAACGCCGATGGTCTCGCCGTCCACGGCAATCCATGCTTCCAGTCGGGTTGGGCCTCGCTCCAGGCGCACGGAATCCCACTCGCACTGCGACTTTCGATCTACAAGTGGCTGCTCGAGCTCCTGGCCGCCGACAACCAGGTGCGCAGCGCCCGCCGCCGGAGCAAACTCCAGTTTCAACCGGTAATCGCCGGCCTCGACGACTTCGACCTCCCAATGGCCCAGGCTGCTCGCCGCCCAGCCGGCCCGCGGCCCTCGCCAGTCCTGGCGGGTCAGCAGCGTCGGGTTTTCATGGCGCGACCCCAGATGAATCCGGGGCGGCTCGTATCCGCGCGTGGCGCCCACGTCGCGGAACCATGCCTCGTATTCGCCGCGCAACTGCTCGACAATCTCAGGCTTTTCGGCGGCCAGGTCGGTCGTTTCGTAAGGGTCGGCCAATAGATCGAACAGCTCGAGTTTCGCCGCAAAACCGCCCGGCGGAACACCGGCGGCCTGCACCAGCTTCCAGCGCGGCCCGCGCGCGGCGAAGGCGCGGAACAGCTCCGGCACGTCCCCCCGATGCCACTGGAAGAACAACGTCCGCTCAGGCCACTCGGTCTGCTCGCCGGTCAGCAGCTTCCACGCGCTGCGGCCATCGAGCCGCGAAGCCTCCGGGGCGCTGAGGCCGCACGCGTCGAGCAGGGTGGGAACGAGATCGACGTGGGCGGCGAGCTCGTCGACTTTCCGCCCCGCCTCCAGCCGGCCTGGCCAGCGGACCAGGCACGGGACGCGGATGCCTCCCTCGTACACGGTGCCCTTTGTCCCGCGCAGCCCGGCGTTAAAACGCGCCTGGGCCGGTCCGTTGTCGGTCAGAAAAACCACGATGGTCCGCCGGCTCAGGTCGAGCTCGTCGATCTTAGCCAACAGCCGGCCGAGATTGTCGTCGATGTTGGTCACCATGCCATAGACCTTGGCCACGGCGGCCCAGTTGATTTTTTCGGGCAGCGGCTGGCCGGTCTCGGGAAACTGCTCGCGCGCGAGCTGCATTTGCCGGTAGACCCGCTCATACTCATCGGGCACTTCCAGCGGATCGTGCGGCGCGTTGAACGCCAGGTAGGCGAAGAACGGCTTGTCGCGCTGGTGTTCGATGAAGGCCATGGCAGCGTCGGTGAAGACATCGCTGCAATAGCCCTCGGCCTGGGCCGCCTTGCCGTTGTGCAACAGCACGGGATCGAAATAGCTGCTGCCGCCGGGCAGGTCCGAAGGCTGGCCGATGCCGCCTCCCTTGTGCACCAGCGACTCCTGAAAGCCCTGGTCCATCGGCCGCAGCGGATAGTTGTCGCCCAGGTGCCATTTGCCGAAGATGCCGGTGCGATAGCCCTTGCCGGCGAGCATCTCGGCCAGCGTCACCTCGCCGGGGTGCATCATCGCCCGGCCGATATACGTGTCGATCGCGCCGGTGCGGTAGTTGTATCGCCCCGTCATCAGGCTGGCCCTGGTCGGCGCGCAAACCGGCGACACGTAAAACCGGGTCAGCTCGACGCTCTCGGCGGCCAGCTTGTCCAGATGCGGCGTCCGGATCACCGGGTTGCCACGGAACCCAAAGTCGCCGTACCCCTGGTCGTCCGTGATGATCATCAGCACATTCGGCCGCTCGCCGCCATCCGCCACTTCCGCGCCCATCGCGCCCCGCATGGCCGGCGAGAGTGCGATCAAGCCGGACAGCAGCACAGCCGGCCATTGTTTTGAGCCACGACTCACAGATACACCTCAATCGTGGAGATTAAAACTTAACTTGGTACTTGGATCTTAGATTACCTGATCCGCCCCGTCCTTCCTCCTTCTGCCTTCCTCCTTCCTCCTTCTGCCTTCCTCTGTCACCCGCCTCCCGGCCACTCCAGCGCGAAGCGGGCGACGTCGTAGGCGGCTTGAGGCCGCGCCATGCGGCGGGCGTTGGCGCGCAAGGCGGCTAGCCGATCGGCGTCGGTCAGCAGCCGCGAGAGCTTGTGCGGCAACGTGCCGATGTTGTTGATCTTGATCGCCGCGCCGTGCTCCAGCAGGCAGTCGCTGTTGCGGCTCTCCTGGCCGGGAATCGGGTTGACGATGGCCATGGCCGCCCCGCGGGCCAGCACCTCGGACGTGGTCAGGCCGCCCGGCTTCGAAACCACCACGTCGGCCACCGCCATCAGCTCGTCGATCTGGTCCGTAAAGCCGATGATCTTGGCGCGGTGGCGAGCCGGCACGGCCACTTTTTCCAACTGCTCTCGGGCTTCCGCGTTGCGGCCGGCGACCACCACGACTTCCAGCGGCAAGTCGATGCTGAGTATCGCTTGGTAGATCTTCTCGATCGGGCCGACGCCGAAGCCGCCGGCCAACTGCACCACGATCGGCCGGTCGCCCAGCAGGCCCTGCCGCGCCAGGCACTCGCCGCGCGGTTTCTCGCGGCTGAACACCGGATGGATGGGAATGCCGGTCACGCTCACCGCGCCGGCCGGCACGCCCCAGTGCTCGAGGTAGGCCGCTCCTTCGTCCGTGGCCGTGAAGTAATGGTCGCAGGGCTGATTGACCCACAGCCGGTGGGTCTCGAAATCGGTGGTGACCGTGAAATGGGGCGAGTGAAACTCGCCATGGCGCCGCAAGGAGGCGATGATCTCGGCCGGCAGGAAATGCGTGTTGACGATCACGTCCCACGGCTCGTCCTGGAGAAACTGCACGAACCGCCGCAGGTTCAGCTTCTCGACCAGCAGGCGGAGCTTATCGCTCTTGTGCCGCGGCGACGGAGGCCGGTCCATCAGGTCGTAAAAGTAGCCCAGCACGTGCGGGGCCTGGTTCACCAGGTCGAGGTACGCGCTGCCGTACAAGCGGCGAAAAGTGGCGTTGGTCAGCTCCAGCACGTCCAGGTTTTTGACTTCCGCCGAGGGGTCGAGCTCCTTGAGCGCCAGCTCGACCGCCTGCGCCGCCCGCAGGTGCCCCGCTCCCACCGAGGCCGACAACACGAGCACGCGGCGAACCATGGTTCACTCGACTTCGCTGGATCGGGGCATCACGGGTACGACGCTTTCGTCCCGCTTCCCGAACAAAGCGCTGAAGGCCAGGTGGCTGGGAAAGTAAATGATGATCGGAAAGCCGATCATCAGCACCCCCACGAACAGCTCCGGCGCCATCCAGGTTTGCACCGCTGTCTTGCCGGGACCATAAACCCAATTGACGTTGACTGCCGCGGCAGGGTTTTCCGGCGGCGGAGGCGGCGGATCGGTCAGAAGAAACGAGGCCGGCAACACCAGCCAGGCGGCGACCGTCTGCACGATCCAGGCCCGCCGGTCGTAGCCCAACCGCCACACCAGCCACAGCAGCAAGAACGGCAGCCAACCGTGAAACGACGACAAGCCACGCACGAACAGCGGGATGCCGGAATCGAACATGTACTCGGCCAACCCGAAGAACTTGCGGCCCGTGAACAACTGCAGCCCGAAGTCGAGCACCCAGAGCATTTGCGGGACCACGATCGCCACCGCCTGCATGCTGGCCAGCAAGCTGCTCTCCAGCCAGAGTGCCGCCAGCGCGACGAGCAGCGCCACGTCGCAGAACCAGAGGAAGTTCGCCGGGCCGTACGTCTTCCAGTAATAGGGCACCAGCACGCACAGGAAGGCCGTGTACACGACCTTGACCCCCAAGGGAATTTTGCTGGCCCGGCTGGAAGGCATGGAGAACTCGTCTGGCAAAGGGCTTCGTCGGCCGGCCGTCGTGGCCGCACCAATCGGCCGCATTGTAAGAGCCCTTTGCCCGCGGAACAACGGCGCAGCCGCTATCCGCGGCGATCCGTCGGGCTGCCGGCCGCGGCAGCTCAAAAAATTGGCCGCCGAGCGTGCCGATGGCTGGCCAACGCCCTCCGGCCGTGCTATGGATAGTGGCGTTACCCGCCCGTTCCCCCCTCCAGGATCTTCACCATGACTGCACGCCGACACCTTGTTTGCTTTGCCCTGGTCGTTGCCGCCATCGCCTGCTGGCTGCCGGCCGCCATCGCCGATGAGTTCTTCTTCAAGGATGGCGACACGGTGGTGATGATCGGCGACAGCATTACCGAGCAGCACTTGTACAGCAACTACGTGGAGATGTGGACCATCAGCCGCTTTCCCGACCGGCGCCTGGTGTTCCGCAACGTGGGCATCGGCGGCGACCGCTCGCCGGGAGGTAACAGGCGCTTCGCCCGCGACGTGCTGATTCATAAGCCGACCGCCATGACCGTCAACTTCGGCATGAACGACGGCAGCTACCGGGCTTTCGACGAGGCCGGCTTCAAGACCTACATGGACGGCCTGCAGGGCATCGCCGACCAGGCCAAGGCGGCCAACATCCGCGTGGCCTGGCTGACGTGCAGCCCCATTGAAAAGAACGAGGATGGGCCGGCCTTGACCGGCTACAACGAGACGCTCGAGCGCTACTCGGCCGGAGTGTCGCGGATCGCCATGACCAACGGCGGCTCGTTCGTCGATCAGTTCCATCCTTTCCTGGCAGCGCAGGACCAGGCCCGGGCCGCCGATCCCACGGACCGCATCGGCGGCGGCGATCCGGTGCATCCCGGCGCTCCGGGGCAGGCCTTGATGGCCTGGGCCATTCTCAAGGGCCTGAGTTTCCCTCCCCTGGTCTCCAAGGTCTCGATCGATGCCTCCGGCAAACTGCTCGCCGCGGAGAACTGCGAAGTGACGGATCTGAGCGTCGCCGACGGCGAGATCCGTTTCCAAAGGCACGACGCGGCACTGCCATTCTTTCCCGTCGAGGCCGAAGCCATCAACCAATGGGTAAGCGTCCGCGACGACCTGAACCAGTACCTGCTCCAGGTCGCGGGTCTTGAAACAGGCCGATATTTCGTCTTGCTCGGCGGGAAAAAGGTGGGCGCCCATTCCGCCGCGGAGCTGGCCGAGGGGGTGAACCTGACGCAAGCCGCGCTGATGGATGGGCCGGTGGCCGAGCAGGTCCAGGCCGTCTGGGACGCGGTCAAGGCCAAGAACGCCTATTACCACGACCGCGTCTTCCGCGCCGTCGTGCTGGCGCCGGTCCACATTCCCGATTTCCTGGGACTCGATCTGGCGCCTCAAGAGATCGAGAGCAAGCGCCGCGCCGCCGTCACCGAGCGGATGGCCAGGCTGCCAGAGCTCGACGCGGCCATCCGTAACGCCCTAGAGATTCAGCCGCACGAGGTGCGCGTGATTCCAGCCCCCGAGTAACCGGCGCGGCGCGGCGGCCTTGGCAAAACTCGTCCCAGGGGAAACACATGAGGCTCTTCCTGCCGTCGCGCGGTCCGGGATGCCGGCTGGCGTCGCTGGCCTGTTTGTTCGGCGCTGTCGGCCTGGCGCCGGCCGCAGCCGGTGAGTGGCCGCAGATCCTGGGACCTGACCGCAACGGCATTGCCCGGGACGAGAGGATTGCCGACGAGTGGCCGGCCGATGGTCCGCCCGTCCAGTGGCAGCGCGAGGTAGGCTCCGGGCTGGCTGGTGTGGCGGTGGCCGGCGGGAAGGCCCTGTTGTTCCATCGTATCGGCGACGAAGAGCTGGCCGAGGCGATGGATCCGAGCACCGGCCAGGTGCTCTGGACGGCCCGCTTCCCGACTCGCTATGTCCCGACCTACACGGCCGACGATGGCCCGCGGTGCGTGCCGTTGATCCACGGCGGGCGGGTCTATCTCTACGGCGCGCGGCGCGGCCTGCACTGCATCCGGCTGGAGGATGGCAAGGTGCTCTGGTCGCGCGACCTGTTCAAGGACTACGTGAGCGCGGCGGAGGAAGGCTTTTTTGGCGCCGGCAGCTCGCCGCTCGTCGAGGGCGACAAGCTGCTGGTGAACCTGGGAGGCGGCCGGGCGAGCGCCGGCATCGTGGCCTTGGATCTCGACACGGGCAAGACGATCTGGAAAGCGACCGACGAGGAGGCCAGCTACTCGTCGCCCGTTGCGGCCACGATCGGCGGCCGGCGGCAAGCAATCTTTGTCACGCGGTATCACGTGGTCTCGCTCGACCCGAAGACGGGCGACGCGATTTGGCGGATCCGATTTGGCGCGCGGGGCCCGACGGTCAACGCGGCCAACCCGCTGGTGCTCGATGGTCACGTCTTCGTGTCGGCCAGCTACGGCGTCGGCGCGTTGTACGCCGACGTCCGGCACGCCGAGCCAAAGACGGTCTGGAAGAGCGACAAGGTGAAGTCCAG
>JBBDNX010000174.1:0-6280 GCA_040877345.1 Pirellulales bacterium | reverse complement strand
GGGGCGCTAGTCAATAGCACTGGGCGCGAGCCCAAACGACCAATGACCAATGACCAATGACCACCGACCAAATGACCAATGACCAGTGACCAGTGACCCAAGAACCAAGAACCAACTAAAACTTCCGATACACCTCGAGCGTGGCCAGCGCCATCTTCTCGGCGCCGAAGTCGGCGTGCACGCGCTGGCGGCCGCGGAGGGCCAACTCGGCTCGCCGGGCGTCGTCGGTCAATAGCTCGTGCAGCGACTCGGCCAGGTGGGCCGGATCGCCGGGCCGCACCAGGCGCCCTCCTCCGGTCGCCGCCAACAGCTCGGGAAAGGCGCCGTGGGCCGGCTGAACCACCGGTACGCCGCTGGCCAACGCCTCGAGCACGAAAATGCCCTTCGGCTCGCGGTAGACCGTGGGCACCGAGAGCACGTCGATGGAGCGCAAGAAATCCAGCTTTTCAGGCCGCTCGAGCACGCCGGCGTAATCGAACGAGCCCGCAGCCTCCCGCGCGAGCCGGGCGAACTGCTCATCGGCGTAGGGCTTGTCGGCCGTCGAGAGCCAGCCGGCCACGCGCAGCCGCGCCTCGTGGGTGCCGGGCATTTTTCTCAACAGCAGGAAGGCCTCGACGAGGAAGTGCAGCCCCTTGGCCGGACAGAGCCGGGCCAGGTAACCAACCGTCGGCGGGCGGTCGGCCGGCCGCGGGGGAGGCTCGTGCCGGTAGTCGCCCAGCGCCAGGCCCATCGGCACGATGTGGAACTTCTCGATCGGCGCCTGTAAGTACTCGGACATGAATTGGGCGTAATAACGGCTGAAGACCAAAAAACCGTCGACCAGGCCCGCCAGCCGCCGCACTTCCGCCAGCGCCTGGTCCTTGTAAGGCTGCACCAGGTCTTCCAGGAACAGGTCGTCCCCCTGCAGCGTGACCAGCACCGGCACGTTCAGCCGCCGCTGGATGGCCGGCAGGCAGCCGCCGATCAGGATGTTGCTCAGGTTGACCAGGTGCGGCCTGGCATCGCCGGCCAGCCAGTCGATCAGGCGCTCGACCTCGGCCCGCTGGTTGCCCTGTTCGCCCTTGAGCACCGAGACGGCCAGGCCGCCCAATTGCCGCCCGCTGGTTTGGATGCCCCAGGAGGAGACGCGGCGGATCAACCAGGGATGGTCGAGCCAGCCGAGCACAAAGCCGGGCAGCCGGCCCAGCCAGGGAACCTTTTGCTGCAAGTAGACGTTGACGCCTCCAAAAAAGACGCGGTCGACGCTGACGTCTTCTTCGTCGGTGCGAATCGGCGTGTAAAGCGGCACGAGCTGCACGTCGCAGCCGAGCCGGATGAGCTCGGCCGCCAGCGTGTTGTCGCGCATGCAACTGCCGCAGAACATGCCCGCTCCGCCGGCGGTGAGATAAGCGATCCGAGGCTGATCGGTCATGGCGGGCGTCAGGACCTGGGTGGCACGGGGCCGCTTGGCCGCGGCGTAGGGTAGGCATCCTGCCTGCCTGCCGTCGGGGCAGGCGTGCTGCCTTCCCGCCTGCGCGAGGCGAGCGGGGCCGCCTTGCACCGGCCGCCAAGCCAGCAGGCGGCAAGCAGCAGGCAGGCGGCCAGCGTCAGCCAGCGCAGCGCGCCCGTCTCGAAGACGACGGTGGCGTTGACGACCACAAACAGCATAAAGCCGTGGACGGCCAGCGAGACGGCGGCCGGCCTGGTCCGGTGCCCGGTGGGCCGAATCCACCACCAGGCGGCGTCGCCCAGCCAGACGGCGCCAAACAGGTAGTTGACAAACAGTCCGCCCCCCCAGTGCCAGCCGATCACCTGCCGCGTGACGCCGGCCGTGTGCCGCCAGGCGGCGGCATGACTCCAGCCATGATAAAAGTGGAATGCACAGGCCACGTGGGCAAGATACACCAGGCAGCCGGCCGTCCAGAAGAGCCGCGCAAGAGTTTGCGACGACAACCGGCGGCCGCCGAGCTGAATCACCAGGGCCGCGAAATAGCAGGCCAAGGCGGCCCGGATCGTCCAGAGGGTGGCCAATTCGCCGGCGGTCATGGTCGGCTTGTCTCCTCCGGACGCGGCACTGCTTCATCCACCTTCGGCGGATCGGCCGTGCCGGCAGCCTTCAACGAGCGGCACGGAGAAGTCAAGAAAGTCGAAGATCCGCCTGTAGCGGGCCGAAAACTCCTCGTCAGATCGCGGTATCCATGATAATCTGGGGGCTTGAACATTTTGAAGACCCGACCGTAACGAGTGAGAGATGGCAAAGCCCCACCGCAAACTGAAGAAAGCCAACCACGGAAAGCGTCCCGCCAACAGCAAAGCCCGCCGGCTGAAGCGCCGCGACATCAAGACCTGACGCTGCGCCAGCCCGGTTTCGCCGCCGGCGTGCGGCTTGCAGCGGGGAGGTTGGGAATCCTGCCTGCTTTGGACATAAAACTGGCCCTGCCCCGAGGGGACCGTGTGCGAGCGGGTCGCCACGAGCTGGGACCGCATGAATGCGGATCACTACCAACCAACGCGAATCGACAGGCGGGAGCGCTCGGGTGGCCGGCAAGCGTCTGATCGTCGATTTTTCGGAGTACGACCTGGACCACGTGGTGGCCGGCGCGGAAGAAATCCGCCGGTACAATCCTCAGCGGTTCGAGATGGAGCAGTTGACGGCGGTCGTCCATGTCGATCCCCAGCGCAAGCTGGGGGTCGGATACAAGGACGTGCGGCCCGACGAGTTCTGGGTCCGCGGCCACATGCCGGGCGCTGCGCTGATGCCGGGCGTACTGATGTGCGAGGTGGCGGCGCAGTTGTGCAGCTACCTGTCGCTCAAGTTCGACCTGCTGGGGGCGGAGGTGCTCGGTCTGGGCGGTCTGGACGAGGTGCGGTTCCGCGACCCGGTGCTGCCGGGCGACCGGCTGGTGATGGTGGCCCAACTGACAAAGGCCCGCCGGGGCGGGATGGTCGTGAGCCGGTTCCAGGGCTTCGTGCACGAGTCGCTGGTCTGCGAGGGGCAGATCAAGGGCGTACCGCTGCGATTGGACGGGAGGAGGTAGAAGGAGGAAGGAGGAAGGAGGAAGGAGGAGTAAGAGGAAGCGGGCGACACACTCGTAGCCGGAGAGCGCCAGAATTCGGGCCGCTCCTGGGGCGGCTTCTATCTTCTGACTTCTGCCTTCTGCCTTCATCCTTCTGCCTTCCAACCCCATGTCTCGCCGAGCGCTGAGAAAACTGGATCCGGCGATCGACCTGTCGCGGCACCTGCGCTCGTTCGATGAGCTGCCGCGTCCGTGGGACGCCGAGCGGGTGTTTGGGCGGCGGGCGGCGCTGGAAGTGGAAGTGGGCAGCGGCAAGGGGCTGTTCTTGTCGGCGGCAGCCGCCCAGCGGCCCCAGCGGGATTTCCTGGGGCTCGAGATGGCGCGCAAGTACGCGCAGCACGCGGCCGCCCGGCTGGCGCGGCAGGGGCTACAGAATGCGTGCGTCGTCAATGCCGACGCGCAGCGGGTCTTTGGCGAGCTTTTTCCGGATGGGTCGCTGGCGGCCGTCCACGTGTACTTTCCCGACCCGTGGTGGAAAGCGCGGCACAAGAAGCGGCGGCTGATGAACGCGCGGTTTTTGCGCGACGTCGAGCGGACGCTCGCGGCCGGCGGGCCGCTGCACTTCTGGACCGACGTCGAAGAGTACTTCACCAGCACGCTGGAGTTGATCGCCGACGCCACGACCATGGCGGGGCCCTTCGAGGTGCCCGAGCGGCCGGCCGAGCACGAGCTGGACTACCGGACGCACTTCGAGCGCCGGATGCGGCTGCACGGCCAGGCAGTTTACCGTGCCGAGTACCGCAAGCGCCGGTCATAGCTCCTGTGCCACTGCTTGGAAGCCCCGACGTGTCGGGGGCTGAGAAGCAGTGCCCGGTCCGCCGAAAACGGAAGCAGCAGTGCCCTGCAAGTGCCCGAGCCTGCTTCATTGGCGTCTCAGCTTGCGGCGACTAGCTCTCGCGGCTCGGCCGCGCAAAAAAACACGCCCGGCGGGTCGCCGGGCGTGCCAACATCAACTCGAACAATTTTGAAAGCGAAAAGGCTAAGCCGTCTTCCTGCGCCGGCGGAGGGCTACCAGACCCACCGGGGCACCGCCCAGCAGCAAAGCCAGCGTGGCCGGCTCTGGAGTCGGAACCGGGACATTCCCGTCGGAGGTGAGGTCGTCGCCGCCGTCTTCGAGGATGCCAGTCCGGAAGGAAGGACCGAAGTTGGATGTGGCAATGATCACGGAGGAAAAAGCGCCGTCGCTCAGGACGGTTGAGGAAGTGTATTGTATAAACTTGATGCCGCCCCCCGCATCACCCGCGTCGTCAGGATCGCCAGCGGCCGTGAGCGAGGCGAAACCCGGATCAGATCCATAGAGAGTTACAACGTCGTCCACAAGCGGGTCAACTGGATCCGTGCCTGAATCGTCGCCTAACGCCTCGTTGCCCGACGGGCCAACGTTGCCGTCGGTGTCAGTAAAGACCCGGCCTGAGAAGAAGCCGATGGCATCGATCAAGTCGTGAGTATCGGTGAGGTAGAAGACCCGGATGTGAAGGTTGTCGGCCGCCACGTTAAAGTTCGTGATCTGGTACAGGTAGATGAAGGGCGCAGACAGATCGACCTCTGGAGTCAACAGGTCGCCGCGTTCGTAAAGGCCCGTGGGCGAGCCGAGCACGCCCGTGTCAAAGTCGTCGCCGCTGTTGTCGTAGACTGCGAAGCTAACGACAGCCGTCACGTGCTCAGTGGACCCTACCGAATCGTCCATCTGGGTATTGCCGACGAAGCCACTGATGAACCCCGCATTCGCGGTGTTCACGGCCATGGCGAGCACGGCGATGGCCGCCATCCCCTTGAGAAATGCCTTCATCACGTTTCCCCTTTCAACAGGTGCGAGCAAAGATGTTGGTTGATTACGCTGCGGTTCCTCGGATGAGTAACTTTGCACGATCATAAGCGCCATCCTGACACTGTCAACCAATTTGCGGTAAATCCGGCAAAGTTGCGCAATTGCGCAAAAGGGTGCAGATCGGCGAACTCGCAACCACCATGACCCTAGCCGACCGCCAGGTATTCGTTAAATGGTTACTGGTAAATAGCTTACGTTCATTTATCATTCTCGAAGCGGTCCCAAGAGAAGCCGGACAGCCGGCCGCAGGTCACTACGAAAAAGACCCCATAAATGGGGTCACTACGAACCTTCGACCGCATGAATCCGGTCAGTACAAACTGTGCAATCCGCTACGATCGGTGTGCCCCGCGCCACTTGCCGCTGCTTAGCGCCAAGGATGCTGTTTGCCGCCTTCCCTTGCTGCAATGGCCGGGTACGATGGATCCCTACACGGCACCACGTTCACGGGCGGCAAGCCACGATGGCCACCCCCTCACTGGCAAGCAAGATGCCCACTTCGATCGACCACTCTCCGCCATGCGAAAGATCAACGTCCGGTTTCTGCTGGGGTTGGTAACCATCGTCGCCGTGCTCGCCGGGGCGACGCACCTCTTGCACGGCCACCAGGTCAGGCGCAGCGCCGAAGTGCTGCTGGTCCAGGCCGACAACCGGCTGAAGGCCGACAAGCCGGGCGAGGCCATCGGCTACTTGCAGCGGTACGTGAAGCTGAACCCGGCCGATACCGCGCAGCGGGCCAGGCTGGCCCGTGCGCTGGCCGACACCGGCAACTACCGGGCGGCCTTCTTTCTGCTGGCACGGGTGGTCCGCGAAGAGCCCGGCCGGCTGGACGAGGGGCGGCGGCTGGTCGAAGTGGCCATGCGGATCGGCCGCTACAACGATGCACGCGCCCACCTGAAAGACCATTTGATCAAGGCCCATCCGGACGACGCCGTGCTCCACGACCTGTTGGGCCAGTGCGAGACGGGGCTGGGATCGTTCGAAAAGGCCGACAAGGCGTTTGCCCATTCGATCCAGCTCGACCCGTCGGCCGTCAAAGTCTACTTGCGGCACGCGACCGTGCTGCGGGAGTACCGGGAGCAAATACTCCAGCCGACCAGCGACCCGGAGAAGGTGCTCGACGAAATGGTCGCGAACAATGGGAAGGACTTCCGCGCCTACCTGGCGAGGGTCGCCTACCGGCGGCAGTATGGGCTGGCTGCCGGCGGCGAGGACCTGCCCTCGGCGCTAGAGCAAGACGTCCAGCGGGCGCTCGAGCTGGCCCCGGACGACGCCGACGTGCTGCTCCAGGCCGCACAGGTGGCCCGCGAGGCCCACGACGAGGCCGGCCAGGCCCGCGCTCGCGAGCACCTCCAGCGGGGCCTGAAGTTGCACCCCGAGATGCCGGGCTGGTACC
>JBBDNX010000173.1:0-6293 GCA_040877345.1 Pirellulales bacterium | reverse complement strand
AGTATGGGCGGCGGCGGACGGCTTCGGTGAGCATGCCGCCTTCTTCGTAACCGACGTAGCCCGGCGGGGCGCCGATCAGGCGGCTGACGGTGTGCTTTTCCATGAACTCGCTCATGTCGAGCCGGACCATGGCGTTCTCGTCGTCGAACAGCACCTCGGCCAGCGCCTTGCACAGCTCGGTCTTGCCCACGCCGGTCGGACCCAGAAAGATGAACGAGCCGATCGGCCGATTGGGATCCTGCAAACCGGAACGGCTGCGGCGGACGGCGTTGGAGACCGCCTCGACGGCCTCGTGCTGCCCCACGACCCGCTGGTGAATCCGCTCTTCCATGACCAGCAGCTTGGCCCGCTCGGTCTCGAGCATGCGGCTGACCGGAATGCCCGTCCAGGCGCTGACTACCTCGGCGATCTCTTCGGGCCCCACCTCGCGCCGCAACAGGCGGCGGCCTTCGCCCGGCTCGCGCGCGGGGGCGCGGTCGGCCGATTCGGCCTCCAGGTGCGCCAGCAGCTTCTTGCGCTCGACGTCCAGCTCGTACAGACGCTGGTAGGCCTGCTCTTCGATCGGCATGCCGGAAGCCTGCCGCTCCTTGATCGACGTGCTGAGCTGCTGGAACTCCAGCTCGACCTTCTCCAGCTTGGCACGGGTCTCCTGCACGTCGCCCAGGCCCATCTTTTCGGCTTCCCATTGCTCGCGGAGGCTGGCCAAGCGGCGGCGCAGGGTCTGGATTTCGGCCTCGATCTCTTCCAGCCGCTCCTTGGCGTGCTCCTCGGTCTCCTCGGCCAACTGGCGGGCCGCCAGCTCCAACTGCACCAGGCGGCGCTGCACCTCGTCGATCTCGGTCGGCACGCTCTGCAGCTCCATGGCCAGCCGGCTGGTGGCCTCGTCCATCAGATCGATGGCCTTATCCGGCAAGAAGCGGTCGGTGATGTAACGCTGCGACAGGTGGGCGGCGGCCACCAGGGCGGAATCCTTGATCTTGACGCCCTTGTGGTGGGCTTCGTAGCGCCCCTTGAGGCCGCGGAGAATGGCAATCGTGTCCTCGACGCTCGGTTCGCCCACGTAGATGGGCTGGAAGCGGCGTTCCAGGGCGGCGTCCTTCTCGATGTACTTTCGGTACTCGTCGAGGGTGGTGGCGCCGATGCAGCGCAGCTCGCCGCGGGCCAAGGCCGGCTTGAGCAGGTTGGCGGCGTCGCTGCCGCCCTCGGCGGCCCCGGCGCCGACCACCGTGTGCAGCTCGTCGATGAACATGATCACGTTGCCGGCGGCCGCCTGGACCTCGCGCAGGACGGCCTTGATCCGCTCCTCGAACTCGCCGCGGTACTTGGTTCCGGCGATCAAGGCGCCCATGTCGAGCGCCACCACGCGGCGGTTCTTGAGACTCTCGGGCACGTCGCCCTGGACGATCCGCAGGGCCAGCCCCTCGGCGATCGCGGTTTTGCCCACGCCCGGCTCGCCGATGAGGACCGGGTTGTTCTTGGTGCGGCGGGAGAGGACCTGGATGACGCGGCGGATCTCCTGGTCGCGGCCGATGACCGGATCGAGCTTGCCTTGGCTGGCCCGCTCGACCAGGTCGATGCCGTATTTTTCGAGGGCCTGGAACTTGGCCTCGGGGTTGGGATCGTCGACCCGCACGTTGCCGCGCAGGGCGCGGAGCGCTTCGAGCACTTCGCGCTCGCCGATGGCGTTGAGCTTCAGCACCTGGCGGGCCTTCGAGTCGACCTTGGTGAGCGCCAGGAGCAGGTGCTCGACCGAGATGAACTCGTCGCGCATCGCGTCGGCTTCGCGCTGGGCCGCCTCGAACACCTGCATCAAGGCCGGCGACGGCTGTGGCGCCGCAGCGCCGCCCGAGGCGCGGGGGAAGTGCCCCAACTCGGCGTCGACGATCTGGTCGAGTTGCCGGCGATTGGCGCCGATCTTGTCGACAATCGCCCCGAAGATCCCCTCCGCCTCATCCAGCAAGGCCGAGAGCAGGTGCACCGGGTCGATCTGCGGGTTGCCGCGCTCGGAGGCCAGCTCCTGGGCCCGCTGGACCGCCTCCTGGGCCTTGATCGTCAGTTTCTCGAAGCGAAACGCCATCGGCCTCGGCCCTGTTCCTCGAAATGCTGTTCCTTAAAAGAACGGTTCCTCAAAGACGGGGCTCATTCCTTGACCTCGAACTCGGCGTCGATCGTATCGTCGTCGGCCGCACCACCCCGCGCGCCGCCATCGGCGCCATCGGCCCCCGGCGCGGCCGAAGCGGCCGTTGCCTGGGCACCCGCTTCGTAGAGCGTCTTGGTGACGGCGTGCGAGGCCTGCTCCAGCTCCGCGATGGCGCTGCGGATGGCCTGCACGTCGCTACCCTTGGCCACCTCGCGGGTCTTGGCCACGGCGGCTTCCAGCGGCGCCTTGTCGCCGGGTCCGAGCTTATCGGCATGCTCCTTCATCAGCTTTTCCATCTGGAAGCACATCGACTCGGCCTGGTTGCGTGCCTCGGCCAGCTCGCGCTTCTGCTTGTCCTCGGCCGCATGGGATTCGGCGTCCTTGCGCATCTTTTCGATCTCGGCTTCCGACAGGCCGCTCGACTGCTCGATGCGGACCGTCTGCTCCTTGCCGGTGCCCAGGTCCTTGGCGGAGACGTTGAGGATGCCGTTGGCGTCGATGTCGAACTTGACCTCGATCTGCGGCACCCCGCGCGGCGCGGGCGCGATGCCTTCCAGGTTGAACTGGCCGAGCAGCCGGTTGTCGGCCGCCATCTCGCGTTCGCCCTGGAAGACCCGCACGGTGACCGCGGTCTGGTTGTCGTCGGCCGTGCTGAAGACGTTCTTTTTCTCGGTGGGGATCGTGGTGTTGCGGTCGATGAGCCGCGTCATGATGCCGCCCAAGGTCTCGATGCCCAGCGACAAGGGCGTGACGTCCAACAACAGCACGTCCTTGACTTCGCCGGCCAGCACGCCACCCTGGATGGCCGCGCCCACGGCCACCACCTCGTCGGGGTTCACGCCCTTGTGGGGCTCTTTGTTGAATAGCTTCTTGACGAGCTCCTGGACTTTCGGGGTGCGGGTCGAGCCGCCCACCAGCACCACCTCGTCGATCTCGTGGGGCTGGAGCTTGGCGTCCTTCAGGGCCTGGAGCACCGGGCCGCGGCAGCGCTCGATCAAGTGATCGACCAACTGCTCGAACTTGGAGCGGCTGATGTTCATCTGCAAATGCTTGGGGCCGTTGGCGTCCGCGGTGATGAACGGCAGGTTGATGTCGGTGGTGCTCGACGAGCTCAGCTCTTTCTTGGCCTTCTCGCAGGCTTCCTGCAGCCGCTGCAGGGCCATGGTGTCCTTGCGCAGGTCGATGCCCTGCTCTTTCTTGAACTCGTCGGCCACGTAGTTGATCAGCACCTGGTCGAAATCGTCGCCGCCCAGGTGGGTGTCGCCGTTGGTGCTGATCACCCGGAACAGGCCGTCGTCGACCTGCAGGATCGACACGTCGAACGTGCCGCCGCCCAGGTCGAAAACGACGATCTTCTCCGCCGTTTTCTTGTCCAAGCCGTAGGCCATGGCCGCGGCCGTCGGCTCGTTGATGATCCGGGCCACCTCCAGCCCGGCGATCTGCCCGGCATCCTTGGTTGCCTGGCGCTGGGCATCGTTGAAATAGGCCGGCACGGTGATCACGGCCTTGTTGATCTTGTGGCCCAAGTAGGCTTCGGCCGATTCTTTCAGCTTGCGGAGGATCTTGGCGGAGATTTCGGGCGGGGTGTGTTCGTTGTCGCCGATCTTGACCTTTACATAGTCCTGGGGTCCGCCCACGATCTTGTAGGGCACCATTTTCTCTTCGGTCGCCACCTCGTTGTGGCGGCGGCCCATGAAGCGCTTGATCGAGGAGACCGTGCGGGTGGGGTTGGTGACGGCCTGGCGGCGAGCCGGCTCTCCCACCAGCACGTCGCCCTTGTCGGTAAAGGCCACAACGCTCGGCGTCAGGCGGTTGCCTTCCTGATTGGGGATGACTTTGGCATCGCCACCCTCCATGACCGCCACGACCGAGTTGGTCGTCCCCAGGTCAATTCCGATGATCTTTTCGCCTTGTGCCATGTGCGTTCTTGCTCCTTACAACCTTCCGCTCGTGACCCCCGGCAGGTTCGCAGCGACCCCATTCATGGGGCCGTCTTTGCCGCTCCGCACGACGGTGCGCAAACTGGGCTGGTGCCCGTCAAACAGCAAGCTGGAATAGCAAAGCCCATGCCACCCATCGGCAGGGCCATCGAAAATGCTTTCACGGCAGGGACTTGTAGCCGACCACGCTGGGCGCGCGACCGATGCGCTGGTTGGGTGGTTCCCCGGGTCTGCCATTTTGACACGGCATTTTGCGCGCCTAGCCCGGTACTGCCATAATGACAGAGGCGCTTGACACCCCTTCGGGCCGCCAGTACAAGGGGCGAACGGCGCGCACCAGAAGCGATATAGGTCATTGTCACGCCACAGCTTGAGAGAAATTGCGATGGCCAAGGAGCCGCCCCCGCGAAGTGCGCGAAAACCAGCGCGGGGCGAGAGCGAAGCGAGCCTCAAAAGCCAGTTGGAAAGGCTGGACCGCGAGCTTTTGAAGCTGTTCAACAGCCGTGCCAAGCTGATGGGGCAGCTCAGCCGAGTACACAGCGGCAATTCGCCCGCCGCCGAGCGTGACACCGATATCCTGGCCCAGAACAAGGGACCGCTCACCAACGCGTGCGTGCGCTCGGTCTTCAGGGAGCTCGACAGCGGAGCCCGGGCTCTGGAGAAACCGTTGCGAGTGGCCGTGTTGGGGCCGGCTTACAGCTACAGCCACCTGGCCGCCCTGGAGCGCTTCGGCAGCAGCGTGGAGCACGTGCCGGTGGCCAGCATCTCGGCCGTATTCGAGGAAGTGAACCGCGGGCACGCCAACTACGGCGTGGTGCCGGTCGAGAACTCAACCGACGGCCGGATCGCCGACACCCTCGATATGTTTACCCGGCTGCGCGTGCGGATTTGCGGCGAGGTGCAGTTGCGGATTCATCATCACCTGCTCGGCAAGTGCCCGCGCAGCGAGGTGACCGAGGTGTACAGCAGGCCACAGGCCCTTTCGCAGTGCCGCAACTGGCTGATTCGGCACCTGCCGGCGGCCCGGCCGATCGAAGTGACCAGCACTTCGACCGCGGCCCAACTGGCGCAGAACAAGCAAGGGGCCGCGGCGATTGCCAGCGTGCAAGCCGGCGTGCACTACGGCCTGGAAGTGCTTGCCGAGAACATCGAGGATAACCAGGCGAATGTGACGCGGTTTGCGATCATCGGGGACGAGTCGGCGGCCCGGACGGGGCATGACAAGACAGCGGCGATGTTCGAAGTAGAACACCGGCCGGGCTCGCTGGCCGACGCGATGGCCATCTTCAAGCGCAACCGTTTGAACTTGACATGGATCGAATCGTTTCCGATCCCCCGCCAGGAGGGTGGCTACCTGTTCTTCATCGAGCTGGACGGTCACGAGACCGAAGTGCGGGTGCGGCGGGCCTTGGAATCGCTGGGGAAGCGCGCCCTGCGGCTGGAGGTGCTCGGGTCGTATCCGCGCAGCCAGCCGGTCGGCTGAACCCGGGTGGGAGGGCGGGGCGACTCGAGGTAGCAGGACTGGCCAGAGTTCTGGTGACGGCCCCGGCCCGAATTCTGGCGAATTCGGCTACGCGAATTTGGTACACTTCCAGCGGTACTATCGCCCCGTTCACCCGTGACTCGGCCCTGCCCCGTGATCATCGTCCTGAAGCCTGACGTCACCGAAGATCAAATCGAGCACGTGGTCCAGCGCGTGGAGGCGTTGGGGCTGCGGGCCCATCTGAGCCGGGGCACGTATCGGACCATTATCGGCGTGATTGGCGACGAAACGGTCGTTCGCTCCGCTCCGCTGGAAGCGATTCCCGGCGTGGCGAGCGTCATGCCGATCCTGCCCCCGTTCAAGCTGGCCAGCAACGAGGCCCAACCCGAACCCACCGTCGTCAACGTGGCGGGCGTAAAGATCGGCGGCGGCCACCTGGCGATGATCGCCGGCCCTTGCGCGGTCGAAGGGGCCGAGCGGATGGACGCGATCGCCGCTGCCATCAAAGCGGCCGGGGCCAACCTGCTGCGGGGCGGCGCCTTCAAGCCGCGGACCAGCCCCTATGCCTACCAGGGGATGGGCGAGGAAGGCCTGAAGATCTTGCGTGACACGGGCGACCGTCACGGCCTGCCGGTGGTCACGGAGGTGATGGACCCGCGCCGGGTGGAACTGGTGTACCGCTACGCCGACATGTTTCAGATCGGTGCCCGCAACATGCAGAACTTCAACT
>JBBDNX010000172.1:1006-1220 GCA_040877345.1 Pirellulales bacterium | reverse complement strand
AGGAGAAGCGAGCGGTGAAACATTTCGTTGGGGTGTTGCTCGTCGTCCTCGTCTGTCCCTGCCATGCCTTTACGCAGGAGGTCGCAGCCCCGGCTGAGCCGCGGCAAGGTCTGCCCAAGGCGCCTCGGCCCAAGGACGTTACGCCGCCCACCGACGAGGCCATCGGCGAAGCGATCAGCCGCGGCGTCGGCTTTCTGGTCGAGGACCAGAATGC
>JBBDNX010000172.1:0-996 GCA_040877345.1 Pirellulales bacterium | reverse complement strand
GTCATGAAAGGCCTCCGCTGGCTGAAATCGACCCAGAATGCCGACGGCTCCTGGGGCTCGCCGCATCGAACCAAGGGCTTGAATATCTATGCCCCCGTGCCCGGCTCGCACCACGGCTTCCGCTCGGCGGTCACCGCCTTGTGCGTTTCAGCCCTGATCGAAACGGGGGACCAGCGGCCCGAAGTCCAGTCGGCCATCGAGCGGGCCGAAGCCTGGCTGTTTGAGAACCTGCCCAACGTTCGCCGCGCGACGCCCGACGTGATGTACAACGTCTGGTCGCACGGGTACGGCATCCAGGCCTTGGTGCGCATGCTCGCTCGCCGCCCCACCGACGAAGCCCGGCGAGAGCGGATCGCCGAATTGATTGCCAGCCAGTACGACTACCTGGCGCGGTACGAATCGGTTGATGGCGGCTGGGGCTATTACGACATGCGCACTAGAAGCCAACGGCCGGGCACCGACTCGACCAGCTTCGTCAACGCAACGATCCTGATCGCCTTCCACGAGGCGCGCCAGGCGGGCTTTTCGCCCCCAGAAAAGCTGACCCAGCGAGCCATCGACGCGACCGTCCGGCAGCTCAAGCCCGATTTCTCCTATCTCTACGGCGAGTACTTAAAGTGGGTGCCGCTGCACCCGGTCAACCGCCACGGCGGAAGCCTCGGCCGGTCGCAGGCCTGCAACCTCGCTTTGCGGCTCTGGGGCAACGAGCGCATCACCGACGAGGTGATGATCGACTGCCTCAACCGGCTCTTCTCCCGCAATCTCTGGCTCGACATGGGCCGCAAGCGGCCCATACCACACGAGTCGTGGTTCGCCGTGGCCGGATATTTCTTTTACTACGGCCACTACTACGCGGCGTTGTGCATCGAACAGCTCAAGCCCGAAGACCGGCAGCAGTACAAGAACCATCTCGCGGCCGTGCTTCTGCCGCTGCAAGAGAAAGACGGCTCGTGGTGGGACTTTCCGCTGTACAACTACCACCAGCCTTATGGGACG
>JBBDNX010000171.1:0-6302 GCA_040877345.1 Pirellulales bacterium | reverse complement strand
GCCGCGCGCCGGATGCGATACTGGGGGCCAAAGCCGCGGTCGGCGGCGGCCTGGCGAGGCGGCGAAGGTTCAGCCGTCAAGATTCACCTGTTGTCGTCGTCCGCCCCTCCCACGTCGTCGTCTGTATCATACCCGCCGTCGGAGTCCTCTTCGCTGGTCTCCTCCTCGTCATCGTCGTCCTCGTAGGTGAACTGGCGCGGCCCGGCCCGCTTCGGCTGGTACCAGGGGTCGGCTATCTGGCCGCCGGGCGGCTTGGAGTCGCGGGTCATCCGTCGAACCATCCGCCCGCCTACCATCGCCAACAGCATCAATCCCAGGCCGAGGATCACCAGCCCCAGCAGGGCCAAGAGCAGCTTAGCCCGCGTGGCAGGGTCGATCGCCGCGGCAAGCAAGCTGGTCAGCAACGGCTGAGCCGCGCCTGGCAGCCCGTGGTGGTCTACCATCGCAGGTCCCGGCGCGGATTGAGCGGGTGCCGCGATTCGATCTGGCGGATCGACTCCAGGCTCTGCTCGTCGAGGCTGGGGGGCAGCACGATCTGAATCTCCGCCAACAGATCGCCGGCGTCGCGGCCTTTGGGCGCTACGCCATGCCCCTTGATCCGCAGCCGCTTGCCGCTGGACGTGCCGGGCGGTACCCGCAGCGACACCGTGCCGTTGGGGGTTGGCACGTCGACCTTGGCGCCCAGGGCCGCCTCGGCGAGCGTCACCGGGACCTTGACGTGCAGGTCGTCGCCGCGGCGGGTGAAGTGAGGGTGCGCGCCGACGCGAATCGTGATCAGGATGTCGCCCGCCGGACCGCCGTCGCTGCCCGGCTGCCCTTGGCCCCGCAGGCGGATTTTTTTGCCGTCGTCGATGCCGGGCGGGATCTTGACCGCCAGCGTGTCGCGCTTGCCCCCGGCACGCGGCACCGCGAGCTGCGCTTCACCTCCGCTAACGGCCATGTTGAAGGGGATCTCCAGCTCGAAGGCCAGGTCGGCGCCCGGCGCCCCGCCGGCCCGTCCGCGCCGAGGACCCGAGCGGGCCCGGCGGAACTGGCTGAAGATGTCGGCGAACCCGGCGTCACCCGGATCGCCGCCGTAACGCTCGCCGAAGAACTGCGAAAAATCGAAGTCCTCGAAGCCGGGCGCCGCCCCGCGCCCCCGACCGGCCCCTGCTCCCGGACCGCCCCGCGCGCCTCCCGCGGCGCTCTCGAAAGAGCTGCCGTAGCGGTCGTACAGCTCGCGCTTGCTGGGATCCTTCAGCACGTCGTAGGCGGCCTGCACCGCCTGGAACTTCTTCTTGGCCGTCTTGTCGTCGGGGTTCACATCGGGGTGGAACTTACGCGCCAGCGTGCTATAGGCTTTGTCGATGTCGGCCTGCGAGGCGTCGCGCGCCACCCCCAAAGTCTTGTAGTAGTCCTCGGCCATCGCAGGCCATTTTATGGCCGCGCCCGGCCAGGCAGCAAGGCGGCGGGTCGCCCGAGGCGGGGCGCGGGGCGCGCCGCCAGGCCGCATCGGCGATTATGCTAGATTTGGGAACTTGGGCTGTTGGTCCGGCAAATCGGTTGGTTCGTCTCATGGTTTGTACCCGTTTCCTGTCGGCGGTGGTGTTTTCCGTGCTCTGGCTGGGGCTGGTGCCGGGCGCGAGCCGACGGGCGGCGGCGGCCGGAGGCGAGCTGACGCTGGTCGTCGTCGATGCTCAAACCAGGCAGCGCATCGCCTGCCGGATTCACCTCTCAAACGCCAAGGGCCGGCCGCAGAAAGTGGCCCAAATGCCGTTCTGGCACGACCATTTCGTCTGTCCGGGCCAGGTGAAGCTGAAGCTGCCGCGGGGCGGCTATACGTTTGTCATTGAGCGCGGGCCGGAGTATGTCGAGCAGACTGGCCACTTCACGATTGACAACTTTGCAGACGATGAACACACGGTCGAGCTGAAGCGGGCCGCCGACATGGCGGCCGAAGGCTGGTGGTCGGCCGATCTCGACGTCCATCGGCCGCTGGAGCACGTCGAGCTGCTGATGCAGGCCGAGGACCTGCACCTGGGACAGGTCATCACCTGGTCGAACCGGGGCAAGGCCCGAGGCAACGCTCGCCCCGCGCCGGTGCGCAAGCCCACTCGGTTCGACGGCAATCGCTATTACGCCATGGCAGGACAGGACGACCGGCAGGCCGGCGCTGTTTCGTTTCTTAACCTGCAGCGGGCGCTGGACGTGGCGGGGGCGCAAGGAGAGTTTCCCTCGCCGATGAGTTTTATCCTCGAGGCCCGGAAACAACCCTCAGCCTGGATCGACGTCAAGCGCCCGTCGTCCTGGGACCTGCCCGCCTGGCTGGCGGCCGGCGCGGTCGACTCGATCGCCTTGGCCCACAGCCGGTTTTGCCGCGACCGCATGGAGAAGCCCGAGCACGGCCGGCGGCCCGCCGGCCAGGCATCCGGCAGCCCGCCTGCCCGGCCACAAAACGCGGACGGCCCGTGGTCGCAGGAGATCTACTACCACTTGCTCAACTGCGGCCTGCGGATCAGTCCCTCGGCAGGCAGCGGATCGGGAATCGTGCCCAACCCCGTGGGCTACAACCGGGTGTATGCCTGGGTCGATCCCGAGGCGTTCAGCTATGAGGCGTGGTGGGAAGCGTTCAAGGCCGGCCGCGTGGTGGTGACCAACGGCCCGTTGATGCGTCCGCTTGCCAACGGGCGGCATCCGGGGCACGTGTTCAAGGCAGCGGCGGGCGAAAAGCTGCCGCTGGACGTGATGCTGAACTTCACCACGCGCGACCCGATCAGCTACTTCGAGCTGGTCAAAGACGGCAAGGTGGTAATAACGGTGCCTTACGAGCAGTTGGCCAAGACCGGGCACTTTCCGCCGCTCGAGTTCGACGAAAGCGGCTGGTTTCTGGTCCGCGTCGTGGCCGACGTAAAAGAGACCTACCGCTTCGCTTCCAGCGGACCCTGGTACGTTGAGATCGGCGATGCGCCGCGGCGCGTCAGCCGCCGGTCGGCGCAGTTCTTTCTGGACTGGGCCGTCGAGCGCGCGGGCCAGATCAAGCTCGACGATGCCGACGAGCTTCGCCAGGTACGCGCGTGGCACGAACAAGCGGCCACGTTCTGGCGGGGCATGGTCGCGCGGGCCAACGCCGACTGAGACAGGCGCTGAAGAAGAGCTCAAGCCGGCGCGCTCACACCTGCTGGACCGCCTGCTCCACGGCCAGCTCGCCATTGCCGGACAACTCCGGCTCCGCGGTGCTCGTAGTCGGCCGGATGCCCAGCAGCTCCTCCTGGCAGCGGTAGCGGGCCTCGCCGTCGGAAGGCTGCAGCCGGTAATGGCTGCCGTCGGGCTGCAAAATGCGGCTCTTGACGTTGTCGCGCAGATAGGCCGGCACGATCTCCTTGAGGATCCGCTCCTTCAACTCGGGGGCCTCGATGGGGAACATCACCTCGACCCGCCGGTAGAAATTGCGGGGCATCCAGTCGGCGCTGCCCAGGTAGATCTGGGCCTCCTCGTCGGGGCTGAACACCAGGATCCGGCTGTGTTCCAGGAACCGGTCCACGATGCTGCGCACCCGGATGTTCTCCGAAATGCCCGGCATGCCCGGGCGGAGGCAGCAGATGCCACGAATCAACAGATCGATCGGCACTCCCGCCTGGCTGGCGCGATACAGGGCCTCGATCACCCGGTAGTCGACCAGCGAATTGATCTTGGCAAAAATCCGCGAAGGACGCCCTTCCTGGGCACGGCGGGCCTGTTCGTCGATGAGTTCAATAGTCCGCCGGTGCAAGTCGGCCGGCGCCACCACCAGCTTCCGCCAAGCATGCCCCTGCGAGTAGCCGGTCAGCAGGTTGAACAGGGCCGAGGCGTCGGCCGCGATGTCTTCGTTGGCCGTGAACAGACCCAGGTCGGTATAGACCAGGGCCGTGGTGGGATTGTAGTTGCCGGTTCCCAGGTGGACATAGCGCCGCACGACGCCGCCTTCCTGCCGCACGATCAGCGACAACTTGCAGTGCGTCTTGAGGTCCAGGAAGCCAAACACCACGTGGACGCCGGCGCGTTCGAGCTGGCGGGCCCAACTGACGTTGGCCTCCTCGTCGAAGCGGGCCTTCAGCTCGACCAGCGCGGTCACGTGCTTGCCGTTCTCGGCCGCCTGCATCAAGGCCCGCGTGACCGGCGAGTCGCCGCTGGTCCGGTAAAGCGTCTGCTTGATGGCCAGCACGTTGGGGTCTTTGGCGGCCCGGCTGACGAACTCGACCACCGGCTCGAACGAGTCGTACGGATGGTGCAACAGGATGTCGCCGCGGCGGATCGTGCCGAACAGCTCTTCGCCGCCGCGCTGCCGGCGGCCGCGAGGCAGACGGGGCGTGAACGGTGGATCGCGCAGGTGTTCCCGGCCCGAGCCGCGCATCAGCTCGATCATGCCGGTCAGGTCCAACGGCCCGGGGATCCGGTAGATCTCGCTGTACGAATCGGGCGAGCCTTCCACCGCCACGTGGATTTCCTCGGCCTCGACGATCATCCGAATCAGCTCTTCGTCGCCGGAGGCGGCCACTTCGAGCCGGACGGCCTGCCCGCGCTGCCGCGCCTTGAGCCGGTCCTCGACCAGCCGCAGCATGTCGTCCGACTCCTGCTCCAAGAGCTCGATGTCGCTGTCGCGCGTGATGCGAAAGGTCGTACCGCACTCCACCTCGAAGCCGCCAAACAACTCCGGCAGCCGGGCCGAGACCGCGTCCTCCAGCAGAATGTATTGATGCTCGTCGCCCTGGCCGAGTGGAACCAGCCGAGGCAGCACCTGCGGCAATTGCACCACGGCAAACAGGTGCTTTGGCCCCAGCCCGCTGTGCCGGTGCAGCAACGTGGCCAGATACAAGCCGCGATTGTGGTAACGGGGGCTGGGGTGGGCCGGGTCGACCGCCATCGGCGTAAGGATCGGGAAAGCCCGCTCCGAAAAAAAGCGGTCCAGCACCGCACGCTGCTCGGCGTTGAGCTGGTCGTGACTCAGCAGGCGGATCTTCTGGTCGGCCAACTGGGGCAGCACCGACTCGTTCCAGCAGCGGTACTCGGCGGCCACCAACTCCTGCGTGCGGGCGGCAATCCGCTGCAGTTGGGCGATGGGGCGCAGGCCGTCGGGCGCATAGTCCTCCGGCGCGCCGTCGCCAAACGCCTGTTCGCGCAGGCCCGCTACCCGAACCATGAAGAATTCGTCCATGTTCGAGCTGAAGATCGATAAAAACTTCAGCCGCTCGAACAGGGGGTTCGTGGCATCCTGGGCTTCTTCCAGCACGCGCGCGTTGAACTCCAGCCAGCTCAACTCGCGGTTGATGAAGTGCTCCGAAAGAAAAACCTGCTCAGCCACTTCCGCTTTCCTTGCAAAACGTCTCAGAATCGACTGGGCCATCCCGGAGCGCCGGGACTTGGCCCCAGCCATCCAGCCGGCATCTACCCCACTCTGGGCCTGTACAATCTTAAGCCCCGGAATACTTGCGAAAAGGACACAATTAGCATATATGGCCCTAAACGTCTCTATTTTAACGAAAAACGAGCGGTCGCGGGCCTTGATCCGCATTCCGCAGCTCGGGCCCTCTCGGCCGCTTTGACGAGGATCATGCCCGCAATCGAGCCCTGGCGAGCCCTGTATCCCTTCGAATCGCACTATCTGGCGATCGACGGCCGCCGCTACCACTACCTGGATGAAGGTCACGGCGAGCCGCTGCTGTTGGTCCACGGCAATCCTACCTGGTCGTTCTACTGGCGGGAGCTGGTCAAGGGCTTGCGGACCCGCTATCGGCTGATCGTCCCCGATCACATCGGCTGCGGACTGTCGGACAAGCCGGGCGACTATCCGTACCGGCTGGCCAACCACGTCGATAACCTCCGCCAGCTCATCGCGCACTTGGATCTCCGCCACGTCACGCTCGCGGGCCACGACTGGGGCGGAGCCATTGGACTGGGCGCCGCCGTCGCCCAGCCGGAGCGCTTTGCCCGGCTGGTGCTGTTCAACACGGCGGCCTTCCGTTCGCGGCGGATACCGCTGCGGATTCGCATCTGCCGCACGCCCCTGTTGGGCCGGCTGGCCGTGCAAGGCCTCAACGCTTTTGCCAGGGCAGCCCTGTGGATGGCCACCTGCCGCCGCGAACGGATGACCCCGGCAGTCCGCGCCGGTCTGCTGGCCCCTTACGACTGCTGGTCGAACCGGATCGCAATCCACCGCTTTGTGCTGGACATTCCTCTTTCCAGCGAACACGCCAGCTACAGCACGTTGGCGGCCATCGAGTCGGGGCTCGAACGGCTCGGCGACAAACCGGTGATGCTGATTTGGGGGATGCGCGACTGGTGCTTCA
>JBBDNX010000170.1:4036-6312 GCA_040877345.1 Pirellulales bacterium | reverse complement strand
CGCTGCTCGCTGCCCCGCAGCGCCAGGTCGAACTGCCGCCGCTCCAGCTCGCGAAGCTTCTCGGCTTGCCGCTTGACTTGCCCGGTCTTCTCGTACAGCTCGACAAAGCCGGCCACTTTGGCCCGCAGCATGACCGGCACCAGCGGTTTCACCAGGTAATCGACCGCCCCCAAGGCGTAGGCTTCTTCGATGACGACTCGATCGCTCTCGAGGGCCGTGAGGAACACGATCGGCGTGCGCCGCGACGCTTCTCGCCCACGGATGTACTTGGCCGTCTGGAACCCGTCCATGGTGTGCATCTGCACGTCGAGCAAGACGACGGCAAAATCGTCCTCCAGCAGGCGCCGCAGGGCATCCTGGCCGGAATAGGCTTTGACCAGGTTCAGTCTCGGGTCTTGCAGGATCGCTTCGAGGGCCAAGAGATTGGCAGGCTCGTCATCCACCAACAGGACGTTTACCGGCTCGTGATTCTCTGCAAGGTCTTGGCGAGAGTGGTCTTGCATAGGGCCTTTACCATGGCTGACCTGATTCCTTGCCCAAGGCGCGCTTCCTGTAAATCCTGGCCGCAAACATCGAAAAAGCATTTCCCGTGCCGCGCAACTCCGCCATCGGCCGATATCAAACCACTATTCTACCGAAACCGCTTGCTTGGCGACACCTTGGCTTGGCGACAACCCGGCTAAAACGCCGCCGCGTGACGCCCCGCCTTCGGATCGCCGGCTGAGTGCATGCGGCCGGTCCTGGGGTCGATCGCCAGCACCGACGGTGCCCAAAGCGGACCCGGCACAAGTTGGACCCGGTGCCCCAGGCCCTTGAGAGCATCGACCGTGCTGGCGTCCGCTTCGTCGTAGACCAGCAGACTGCCGAGCTGCGGCGGAGTCTGCCGGAATGATCCCAGATGGTGGTTCGTGCCGAAACGCAGCGCCGTCACGTTCTTGGCCGGGTCGAGCCCAAAGTCGATGTGGTTCAGGACCGCTACGAGCGAGGCCTGGTCCTGGCCGTCGCCACCCGCTACGCTCACGGCAAATACGGGCCGCGAATCCTTGAAGACCAACGTCGGCGTCAGCGTAATCCGAGGCCGCTTGCCCGGCTCGATGCAGTTGGGATGCCCCTCCCAGGTGTTGAAGCTTTGCAGCCGGGTTCCCAGCCAGACGCCCGTCTGGCCCGCCTGCACGCCGCTCCAGCCGCTGGGGGTGGCGGCCACGACGTTGCCCCAGCGGTCGGCAACCAGGCAGGTGGTGGTGTCGTTGGCGGGGCCGCCCAGTCCCTGGCGGATCCGCGCCGCGTCGAGAAGCGCTTGGTTGGAAACCGGGTCGCCGGGCCGCTGTTCGAGCGAAGCGTGGGCCAGGTCGATCAGCGGCCGGCGGGTGCCGGTGTACTCGCTCGACAGCAATCGCTCAAGGGGCACGTCGGCAAACAACGGGTCGGCATAGTAGACGTCGCGGTCGGCCAGCGCCAGTTTCATGGCCTCAATCGTGACATGGATCGCCTCCGGGCTGTTGTGCCCCATGGCAGAAAGATCGAACCCCTCCAACAGGCGGAGCGTCTGAAGCAGGTAAGGGCCCTGGGTCCAAACGCCGCACTTGTAGACCACGTGTCCGCGGTAGTCGACTGCCGCCGGCTCCTCGATCCGCGTGACGTGGCTGGCCAGGTCGCTGTAGCGGATCAGGCCGCCGTTGGCCTCGCACCAGTCGGCCAGCTCGCGGGCCAACGGGCCCCGATAGAAATAGTCGGCGGCCAGGCGCAGTCCGCGGCTGCGGTCGTCGGGCGAAGCCTGCTCGGCCTTGATCAGCCGCCGCAGTGTGACGGCCAGCAACGGATGCCAGTCGGCCTGCCCCTCGTCGAGCAGCCGCAGCGTAGGCTCGGCGACCCGGGCCAACGTAAGCGTGCCGTAGCGGTCGAGCGTCGTCAGGCAGGCATCGAGGGCCGCCGGCACCGCGGCCGGCTCCAGCCCAACGCCGGGGATGCCCCCCTTGGCTTCGAAATACTGGCGCGTGGCGAGCTTGGGCGCGGCGCCCTGGCCGGCGACGACTTCGACCACGCGGCGCTTGGCATCGTAAACCAAGATCGGCACTTCACCGCCGAAGCAGAAGGCGCCGGCGTCGGTCACGCTCAACGCCAGGAGCGTAGCGACGGCTGCATCGGCCGCGTTGCCGCCGGCCTCCAGGATCTCCAGGCCGGCGTCGACGGCCATCGGACCGCCGCCGGCCACCGCGCCTTGGTCGCCCGAGGCGTGCCAGGTGGGCAAGGGGCGATTGGCGGTCCGGGGCTGCGAT
>JBBDNX010000170.1:0-4026 GCA_040877345.1 Pirellulales bacterium | reverse complement strand
CGCCTGGGCAGCCGTGACGTGCAGCAGCAGCAAGAGGCCCGAAGCGGCGAGTCTTGGGGTCATGGCAGTTCTCCTGTGGGACGATCGGGGTTCCAACGCAGAATACTTGCCGCGCCGGCCGATTGGAAGCGCGAACGTTTACGGCGGGCCAAGGTCCACTTACAATCGTGGCTTTGCCCCGCCTCCCATTCCGGCCCCCGCCAATGCATCGTTTGTCGCCGGCGATCGTTCTGTGCTGCCTCACGTCGGCCGCCGAGGCTCAGGCCGGGGAGCCGATGCCCCTTGCCGCCGCGGACGGAAAGCAGCAAGACATCAGCTACCACCGCGACGTCTGGCCGGTCTTCAAGCGTCACTGTTGGGGCTGCCACAGCGGAAACGACCCCAAGGGCGGCCTCAGCATGGACAGTGTCGCGGCCCTCGCCAAGGGAGGCGATTCGGGCGCCGGGTTTGTCCCGAATCAGCCGGACGAAAGCTTGTTGCTGCAGGTGCTCACCGGCGCCAGCGAGCCGGCCATGCCCAAGGACAAGCCGCCGTTGCCGCCAGCCGCCGTCGAGGTCCTTCGCCGGTGGATCGCCGCCGGAGCGGCCGACGACTCGCCGGCCGGGCCGATGCTCGGCGGCGTGACGATTCCCGCCGTGTACCGGCACGCGCCGGGCGTCACCAGCCTGGCCTTCAGCCCCGACGGCCGGTTGCTGGCGGCGGCCTGCCAGAGCGAGGTCGTGGTGCTCGATTGGATGGCCGACGTTCTGGGCCGCCGGCTGCCGACCGAGTGCGAGCTGGTGACGTATGTCGATTTCAGCCCGGACGGCTCCGCCCTGGTGGCGGCCGGAGGATCGCCGGCCCTGCACGGCGAGATCCGCTGCTTCAACACGGCCGACTACGCGATGCGATGGGTGCGCCGCTTGGGGAACGACACGCTGCTGCGAGGCGGCTTCTCGCCGGATGGCAGCCATGTGGCCGTCGGCGGAACCGAGGGCGCGATCTGGGTCGTGCCGCTGGCAGCCGAGGCCGAGCCGCGACGCTTCGAGCTGCATAGCGACTGGATATCCGACGTAGCCTACAGCACCGACGGGCGGCTGCTGATCTCCGGCGGCCGCGACAAGACGGTCAAAATCAGCTTGGCCGACAGCGGCAAGCTGCTCCGGTCGGTGGCAACCGGCAGCGAGTTGTTCAGCGCGGTGGCCGCCGCCCCGAACCTGGCCCTGGCCGCCGGCCGCGACAAGGTGCCGGCCGCCTACGACCTGGCCCTGGCGCTGGCCGACACCGAGTTCCATGCCGGCAATACGGAGGCGAAACCGGCCGACCCGCCGCCGGATTACACCAGGCGGTTCGAAGCGCAGCCGGGCGAGGTGCTCGACTGCGCTACCAATCAGGACCGCAGCCTGTTGGCCGTCGCCGGCAATTGGAACGAAGTTCACATCTACCGGACGGCCGATCAGCAGCGAGTCGCCGTGGCGGCCGGTCTGGCGGCCCCGGTATACGCAGTAGCGCTGAGCCCGGACGGCAGCCGGCTTGCCGCGGGCGGTGCGGCCGGGCAGATCAGCGTGTACGAGCTGCCCAGCGGACAGGTCGTCCGGCAGCTCACGCCGGTTCCGACGCAAACGAGCGTGCGGCTGCAACTGCTGCGGACGTTCCGCGACGAGTTCGTCTCGATTGCGCCGGGCGAAGGTATTTTTCCGGCCCGGTTCACGATGGGCAGCGACGAGGGTCCCGAGGCGTCCCGGCCGGCACATCCTGTGGCGCCGGCGAGGCCTTTTGCGATGGCCCGCTACGAGGTACCGCAGAACCTTTGGGAATCGGTGATGGGCAGCAACCCCAGCCGCTGGAAAGGGCCGCGCAACTCGGTCGAGATGGTTTCGTTCAACGAGGCCGTCGACTTCTGCGCCAAAGCGACTCAGCTCATGCGACAGGCCGACTTGATCGGACCCGGCCAGGTCGTTCGTCTTCCCTCGGAGGCCGAATGGGAGTACGCCGCGCGGGCCGGCACCGTGACGCGGTACTCCTTCGGCGACGACCCCGCGATGCTGGGCGAGCACGCCTGGTTCACGGGCAATGCGGCCGGCAACGACCCGCCCGTCGGCGCCAAGAAGCCGAATGCCTGGGGCTTGTACGACGTACACGGCTACCTGTGGGAGTGGTGCGCCGACCCCTGGCACGACAACTACCAAGAGGCGCCGGCCGACGGCTCGGTCTGGAGCACGGGAGGCGACGACGCACGGCGCGTGCTGCGGGGAGGCAGTTGGAAGGACCCCGCCGAGATGCTCACCGGCGCCTTTCGGCGGCCCGCGGCCCGAGACCACAAAGACGACGCCGTCGGCCTGCGCTGCGTGCTCGTAGAACCAAATTAAGTAGAACGGAGTTTATTCCGTTTCGCCCGTCGCCCTTTAGCCCGCGCAGCGGGCGACAGTCAATAGCCGGGCGGCGTAAGCCCCCGGTTGCCAACGAACGAGTCGGTCTTTCAGCCTCCGAAGGAGGCGACAGTAAGCCCACCGGCCCAACGGACCCCACGGGCGCTAAAGGAGCTCGTGCCGCGTAGAACGGAATTCATTCCGTTTCGTCCGTTCCTCCGCGTTCGCCTTGTCGCCTTGTCTCCTTGTCGTCTTCTCCGTCCGTTCGTCCGTCCATTCTCTCGACTTCGTGACGTTTGAGATCTTTGTGGTTTCTTGGTCTTTTCGTGCCTTTTCGTGGCCATCCTTCCTTGTCGCCGTGCCCCTTCGCTCTTCCGTGGTACAATGAGCAACTATGCAAAATCAATCACGACGGCGCTTCATCAAAGATTGTGCCGCAGGTGCGGCCGCTACGGCCGGATTCTGGAACGTCCGGCGCATGCTGGCCGATGAGCTGCCGCGCGACGTCAAGATCACGCGCGTCGTGGGCTTCGATCTGACCAGCCGCCGGCCAAAGATGGTGGGCCGCAACTCGCGTCTCGACGTGCACGGCGACCGGGCCACCGACCGCATGGTCCGGCTCTATACCAACAACGGCTTGGAGGGCCTGGGCAACTGCCGGGCCTCGCGCGACGAGCTCGAGAAGTTGCTGGGAACGGCGCTTGCCGAGTTGTACCGCGGCGACGAGCGGCGGATGACCGGCCCGTTGGGGGCGGGCACGATGCCGCTTTGGGACTTGGCCGGCAAGCTCTTGTCCAAGCCGGTCTACGAGCTGTTGGGGGGCGAGGGACCCGAGCGCGTGCCGGTCTACGACGGCTCGATCTATTTTGCCGACCTGCTGCCGCAATACACCAGCCGGCCGCTGGAGCGATTCAAGGAAGAAGTCGACATGGGCTTTGATCGCGGGCACCGGGCCTTCAAGGTCAAGATCGGCCGCGGGGCCAAGTGGATGCCCGCCGAGGAAGGTTACGACCGCGACGTGGCCGTGCTGCGGACCATCCGCCAGCATGCCGGACAGGATGTGCTCGTCGGCGTGGATGCCAACAATGGTTACAGCCCCGAGCGCACCCGGCGGTTGCTGACCGACCTGGCCGACTTCAACTTCGCCTTTGTGGAGGAGATGTTCCCTGAGCAGGTCGACGACTGCCTGGCGCTCAAGCGTTTCATCGCGGAGCATGGCTGGAAAACCCTGTTGGCCGACGGGGAGACGCAGCACACGCTCGAGCCGTTCAAGCCGTTGATCGAGGCCCGGGCCGTCGACGTGCTGCAAGGCGACATGAACCACTTTGGCATCGAGGGGATCCTGACCGAGGCTTCCTGGGGACGAGAGCAGGGGATCCTGGTGGCGCCGCACAACTGGGGCTCGCTGATCGGCTATTACATGCAGTTGCACGTGGGCCGTGCCATCAGCAACTTTTACCGGGCCGAGAACGACCCGCTCGACACCGACGTCTTGATTGCCGAGGGGTACGCGATTGAAGACGGCCACAGCAGCGTGCCCGCCGCGCCCGGCTTCGGGCTGGCCATCGACGAGTCGAAGTTCGCCTCCGGCGTGCGGATCCACTTCGATCTGAAGTAGAACGGAATTCATTCCGTCCTCTTGCCGTCCCGCGGGGATCGAGTCAGCGCGGCACTACTC
>JBBDNX010000169.1:0-1224 GCA_040877345.1 Pirellulales bacterium | reverse complement strand
CGGATCCTCTTCGCCCGCCTCGGCAAACCCAACTGCCCCGATAGCGACGTGCCCATCGGCACCCAGTCGGCCGACGAAGTGATCGACAAGGTCATGGCCCACCCCGAAGGCACGCGCCTGTATCTGATGGCCCCCTTGGAAATCGAGGTCGGCGAGCAGTACGAGTCGCTCTGGGATGACATCCGCAAGGCCGGCTATGCCCGCATGCGCATCGACCGCAAGACCTGCTCCGTCGATCAGCCCCCACGCATCGACCGCCGTCGCAAGCACCTGGTCGAAGTGCTGATCGACCGCGTCACCATCCGCCCCGCGGCCCGCTCGCGCGTCGCCGGCAGCGTGGAGAATGCCCTGGCGCTGGGACGCGGCGTGTTGCACCTTGCCTTCCCCGACGACCAGACGCCGGAGGAAAACTGGCCCACCGAGATCCACAGCCAGCACTTTGCCTGCCAGCGCTGTGGGCGCAGCTTCGAACCGCTCACGCCGCACAACTTCTCCTTCAACAGCGCGCTGGGCTGGTGCCCATCGTGCGAGGGGCTCGGCACTCAGACCGGCGCCAATACGGCCGCCCTCTTGAGCGATCCCAAGCGCACGCTCGCCGAAGGCGCCGTGGCCGTCTGGCCCCCCGCCGACAACCGCCTCTTTCGCCCCATGCTCGCGGCCCTGGCCGCCCAGACCGGCCTGCCCATCAATGTGCCCTTCGAGCAGCTCTCGGCCCGCCATCGCCGCATCGTGCTGCACGGCGCAGGCGACGCCTGGATCAACGTCTATCCCCCAGGCCGCAAAAGCGGCGGCACGCCTCTCTTCCGCTTTCAATATAAAGGTCTCTACCCGGCCCTCGACGAGGCCTCCCGGCTCTCCACCGCCTTTCGCGGCCGGCTCGATCACCTCGTCGACCAGGTCGAGTGCTCGACCTGCTGCGGCAGCCGCCTGCGCGACGACGCCGGCACCGTGCGGTTCCGTGGCCAGACCATGGACGAGATCGGCCGCACGCCGCTGGGCCAACTGCTCGGTTGGTTCAAGTCGTGGAAGCCGACCGCCGCCGACCGCAAGATCGCCGGCGAGCTGCTGCGCGAAGTCGTCAACCGCTTGCAATTCCTGGTCGACGTGGGCCTCGACTATCTCACGCTCGGCCGGGCCGCCCCCACGCTCTCCGGCGGCGAGGCCCAGCGGATCCGCCTGGCCAGCCAGGTCGGCAGCGGCCTCACCGGCGTGCTCTACGTGCTC
>JBBDNX010000168.1:0-6341 GCA_040877345.1 Pirellulales bacterium | reverse complement strand
GGCCAGAACCGTGCGGAAAGCCTCCTGGGTGCCGTCCATGAAGTCGGCCCCATCTCCGCCATGGACGTGCAGGTCGACGTAACCGGGCGAGATGAATCCGTCGCCCCCGTCGACCACCGGCGACTGTGCTGAGGGTCCCGCTCCGGCATCGGCGTTGGAATGGACCGCCACAATGCGGCCGCCGCGCACCTGCACGGTCCCCTGGCGCAAGACGCGATCGGCAAGAATCACCTGGCCGCGAAACAGAAGCTCTCCCTCGCGCATGTGTAGAGTGTAACAGAAGGCGGGGAGGAAGGAGGAAGGAGGAACAGGACCGTGCTGCAAGTCCGCCGCCGCAGGCGGACCTTTGCCTTCTGCCTTCCGCCTTCTGCCTTCTCCTACCTCGTCATGCCCTTCCAGCCGTCGGCGGCCGCAGCCTGCGGGCGAGGCCAGGGAGAAGTGGCGGGCTCGGCCGCCCTGGCCAGGGTATTACTCGGTCCGTTGTGATGGACGCGCCGCACGGCGGCAGTGCCTTCGGCGGCGCCGGCCAGCGGGGACGGCTGCATGGCTTGCCGTCGAGCGCTCGGCGTACGGCCGCCCAAAGCCACGGGCGGGGCGTTCGGGGGTGCGCCAAATATCGAGCGAGCGGAGTCGCCCGGCTCGGCATCCGGAGTATCGGCGGGTACGGGCGGGCGGCCGTTGCGGCCGGGGACCGGCGCCGGCACCATCTCCGCTTCTTCGGGCCGCGGGGCAGCTTGCGGCTCGAACAGCTCGCCGGTGCCCATCTGTTGCGGGAATGGTCCCTTGCTGAAGACCCTCGGGCGGGTGAACCCGTAATCCAGGAACAGGGCGGCGTCGCGCTCGCGGGCGCGTTTGCGGGCATCGAAGTATGCCTTGGCCGGCCAGGGACCTTCGGCAAGGTACACGCCGTTGTACTCCAACAACGAACCTTTGCGGAAATGGACGCCCGTGACGGCCAGGTTGTAATCGACCAACGACCGGTAGTAGGCGCTTTCCGCCTCGGCCAATCGCCGCTGCGCCTCGAGGAGCAAGTCCAGAGTGACCGTGCCCGCCTCGTAGGCCGATTCGACGGCGTCGACGTTCGTGGCGGCGGCTACACGGCGATTAAAGTTGGTCTGAGTGGCGTCATAGTGGCGGTCCAATTCGCGGATCGCATTGGCCAAGAGGTGGCTGGCTTCCAACTCCTGGTCCTGCAGGATGGATCGCTCTCGGGCCAGTTGCAGTTCGGCGTTTCGCACGGCGGCCAGTTCCTGGCGGAAGCCGATCGGCAGCACCGCCTGCAAACCGAGCTGCCACTCCTGGAAGTCGCCGCCGGTCAACACCTCCCAGGCATTGTCGAACTCGACGCCGGTGCGGTCGGAGGAGATCAAGTGGTCGCCGAAGCCCCGCCAACGGTAGCGGCCCACGGCATCCAGCCGCGGCAACAGGAAGTTTCGGGAGGCGGTCAGCTCGAGCTCGCGCTGCTTGATCTGCCATTTCTGCCGCCGCAGCTCGACGCTGCGTGTCAGCGTTTCGGGGAGCACGTCGGCCCAGTCGAACTGGACGCGCGCGGTGGTGGGCTCGTTCGAGGGGCGTATCAGCCGGCCATCCGTGGCGCTCAGCCCCATCAGATAGCGGAGCTGGTTTTCGGCCGTGTAGATGCTGCTCAAGGCGTTTTCGACCTGTAAGCGGAACAGGAAGTACTGCTCCTTGGCCTGCGCCTCGGCGGCGGCATCTCCACCGCGAGCGCCAAGCTGGTACAACGCGTAAACTTTCCGCCAGGTCTCCAAGGCGCTGTCCCGGCCGGCCAGCGCGGCATCCAGGTCGCGATAGTTGAAGTAGAGGTTCCAATAAGCCCGCTCCACGTCGCTCACGAGATTGCGGACGCCGGCTTCGAAATCGGCCAGGGCAATGTCGGTATTGATCCGCGCCAGGACCACGCCGTTGTACACGCCCGGGATGCTGTTGGGACCCGCAATCTGGTTGAATTGCACGCCAGAGCCCTGCAACAGCGGGTGCCTGAACTCGGCCTCGATGTCGGCGTTGTAGGCGCTGGGGAACTGGTTGGATGGGTTGTTGTTCCATTCGTAGTTGACGTTGTGCCGGATCGTGGTCAGGGTGCCGGACGCGTGGCGCTTGGCAAATTCGGCCCGGAACACACCGGTGTCCTGCTCGAGCACCGGCGACAAAAAGCCGCGGAAGAACAAGTTGACGGGGCGGTCGTTGCGCTCCCAGAACATGCTGGTCGAGAATTGCGCGTCGAACTCGCTCAGCGCCCCTTCGGTCCCGAAGCGCGGGTCGCTATCGACGATGGCCGGGTTGTAGACGGTAGGCACCGTGCTGGGCTGGCTGAGCAACTGCGACGACGAGAGTCCCGCGGTCAATGGCGACGACGTGCCTTGCCGCCCCTGGGCAATGGTCTACGCGCCGAGCGTCCGCATCACCTTGCTGTTGGCCAGGGCGTCCTGGACGGCCTCCTCCAGGGATAGATCCCAGATTTCGCGCGCCTCGGAGTTGGCCAGCGTCAATGGCGGCAGGCTCTGCTCGACGTCGGCCAGGCTCATCATCTCGACGTCGGGATACTCGATCGCGGTGGCCACCCCCTTGTAGTGCGACATGTCGCCGTCGTCGAAGAAGTAAAACGGCTGGCTGGGAGTGCAGCCGCCCGCGACGAGCATTACACAAGTCGCGACGGCCCATGGCGTTCTGAACTGCCGGCTCATCGGTGGCATCCCTGACCAGGATAGAAGGGCGCAAACGAGCCGCACCTCGAGCCCGCGACAGAAGGGGAGCCCGAAAATACAGCAGGCTTGGTATCGGCCGTATAATCGGCAAACTTGGAGGATTCTTTTTTATCGGCAGGGTCCGCCCAGCTTAACCAGACTGCCGTGCAGGAGCTGGCGGGACGGCGGCGAGCAGGGGGGAGGCGGGAATCCGAAAGAGCGGCCGCTAAAGGCCCATGCCGACGAAGCCGCCCTGGTGGTCGCTGTCGGCCTGGATTCGCGCAATCCGCTCGATGGTCTGCTTCAGGTCGCCCGCCGCGATATAGCGGTCGAACTCCACGCGGACGGAGTGCGTGACGGTCTCCTTGAACCAGGCCACGATCGGTTCGGTCAACCAAGGGCACGTCTCCCGCGCCAGGTCGACTTCCAGGTGGCAGCCCACCGTGTTCTGGTCGCTGTCGTCGGTCAATGTCACGCCGTTGAAGCGCAACTCGATCATCCCCAGCTCGGCATGGTTCGTGAGCCGGAAGGTGCAATGGCCGTTGTAGAGATAATAGCTGTTGTGCGAGCCATAATTCTCCAGGGCGCTCAGCACGCGCTCGCAATGAGCCCGGTACTTGGGCGAGGCATCGAACGGGATATCGAGCCGCCCGACCGAACGCAGCGGCAGGCAATCGAAGACGATTTCCACGGCTAACGACATCGGCGAAACAGCTCCTTAGCGCGCGGCCGCCAGGCGGGACCCGCTTGCCTGCTGCCAGGCAACGCTGAGCCAGCCGTCTTCGGCGGTCAATTGTCTCAACTCGAGCCTGCCCGCCCTGGCCGCCTGCCCAGGCAGCTCCAGCCCCTCCGAAACGATCTCCGGCGGAAAAACCCCCTCGAAGCGGTGCTTCAGCAGGTTCCGCAACGTCTGCTGGCGCAGGGCAAGCCGCCTCCCGGATCCCGGCACGAAACCGGGTGGAAAAATCTCCAGCTCGCCTTGCCGCGCGGCCGTCATTCCCGGTTCGCGCCGCGCCAACTCGTACCGTGCCGTGACGTTCATGCCCGAATACTGCCGCCTGCCAGAAGTATAACGTTGCCCCCGCACCGTGATCGACACGGTATTCTCGTGGATCAGCACGCTGATCGGACGCCTGGAAGCGAACGTGATCGACCACGCTTCCTCCCGCTCGGAATCCCGCAACTCGGCCGGAATCGAGCCCAGCACGTCCAGCGCCAGTCGCTCGGCTTGGGCCTGGTCCAGCGTCTGGCCGGCGAAGATCTCCTCGGCCAGGTTGTTGAAGAATGATTCGTGCATCCGCACCGAAAGGCTGGCGGGCACCGCCACGTCGGGGGGCGCCTGCGCCGCCGCCAGCCGCCCCCCCGGCTGCTCGATGGCCGTGACCCGCAGCTCGTCCTCGGTCGTGCTAAAACGGATCTGGTCGCCCGTGGGTCCGCGACGCAGCAGCGGATGGCGGTCCCGGCCCTGGATGCGGTCGTTGACCCTGGCCAGCAAGCCGCCGGCCTGGCTCTCGAAACGCGCGTTGAACCGTTGCTCTGCATGGCGGGCGGCAATCCGTTCGCTCAGGGCCTTCTGCTCTCCGACGCGCTTGCGGGCCACCCGTTTGACCAGGCAATCCACGAGGCCCCGCTTGGTCGATGAAATACCACGCACGGTCGATTGCGTCGTGGCCGAGGCCGAGGCCGGATACGCCCGCATCCCCTGGCCGTCGAGCACGAACCGCTTCCGCCCGTAGATCCGCGTTTGCGCCGAACTATGGATGCGGGCAGGCCCATTGCGCCCGACTGTTCTGGCGTAGTTGGTCCCCCGCATCTCGGTTTCGAACAGCGCCGTGTCCCTGCTGGGCAGCAAGCGGATTGCGACCTGCCCGACCGTCCGCCCGGTCCCGGAAACCCGGGTGCCCAGGATCACGTCGCGAACCGGGGCCGTCTCGTCCACCGGCCTGGCAATGGCGGCGTCGAGCAATTCCCGCGAAACCCGCGCATACAAATTGGGCCGAGAAAAGCGGCCCCGAACCGCCTGCACGATTCCAGGGGCCTGCCGGTACCGCGCGAGCCAGGCCACCGCCTCGGCCGCCTTGTCCAAGGCCTCGCTGGAACCCGTCGCGTCGTACTCCTCCAGGCCGCCGGCTAACTGTTCGATCGCCGTCTGAAACTGCGAGTGAGCCTCCTTGCTCCGAACCAGGGCGGCCGTGTCGATGTAGCTCCTCAAAGCCTCGCCCGCCTGGCTGAATCGCGGCAGTTCCAGTCCAGCGTGGCCGCCGCGATACCGCCGGGCAGCCGTTTCCAGAACCGACAGATCGGCCTGCAGCCCCCGATCGAGCTCGGCTGTCACCTCGTTGACGAGCAGGAACCTTTTCCAAGCCTGGCCGTTGGCCCCCGCCGGAGCCAGATACCGCTCGAGCCGGTCGAGAGCCTGCCGCAGTTCGCCGAGCCGCCTGGCGAGCTCTGTCTCGTCTGGCTGCACATAGCCGTCGGCGGCCGATCGGACCAGGGCCGGCAGCTCGGCGTCCGGCGAGACCGCCGAGCGGGGTGCATCGGATGGATTCTGACCATAACCTTCTATATCGCAGGAAACTGCGAAGATGACCGCAAGCCCCAACGGCGCCATCAACCGGTTGTACATGGATTCTCCCTTTGCCGCACGGGGGCCAGTGGCCCCAGCGGGGGCGCTCCGCGCCTGGCAACCAATCCTCGAAGTCGTTCCGCCCATGGTAACTCTACATGGCCCCGCATTGTACTGCCCCTGGCCCGGTTCCAGCTACCGCATGAGTAGGGGGCTCGTCTTCACGCTCGTCTTGACGGTTGTAGCGACTCTAGGGGCACGTTGCATCCGGGAAACGGTCCAGGTTGAAAAAAGTCCCCATGTTGCCAAAACGCATGCTAGGTTTTAGGGAAAGGGTTCGGATGACTCCGTCTGTGCCAGGCGGCCTCGGCTACACGGCCGGACCTGATCCAGCGGAGTCGGGCAGTCTGGGAAAGACGAACCAATGGGCGGGTGCAGGATGCCGGTGCGATTTGGGTGGATCGCGCTGGCGGTCTGCGCGCTGTGCAACGGCTGCCACTGGTGCCGCCTGCCGAAGATCGACCCCAGCGGCGAGCGCATCTTCCTCCGCGAGCCGCACGCGCACCAGCCGCACGCGCACCAGCCGCAGGCTCCGATTGTGCGGCCGCCCGCCTTTGTCGAGCAGCCCGGTCCTCCCCGTCCGCACCACCACGCGCAGGGCGTGGCCGTCATGCCCTGCAAGATCATTGCACCGGTCGGCAGCGAAGTCGTGATGCTGGCCGCCGTGGCCGGTCTCAATGGCCAACCCAAGGCGAACCAGCGGGTGGAGTGGATGTTGGCGCCCGGCGGCACCGGCCAGATTGTGGCCCTGGGAAAGCACACGCCGGTTGATTGGCTGGTCGGCTTTCGGACCTGGCCTCGCAAAATAGACAATACCTTCGCTATCGGCAGCACCTCGTCCAGGAATCTCTGCCTGACGCGCGGCACGCCCTCGCCCGCCGACGACGTGCCCGTCTTGCGCGGCCAGGCATGGCTGAGCGTTACCTCGCCCACCGAGGGGACGAGTCACGTGACGGCCTACGCCCCCGGCGTCTACGGCTGGGACAGCCGGCAGCAGACGGCGACCATCCATT
>JBBDNX010000167.1:0-1227 GCA_040877345.1 Pirellulales bacterium | reverse complement strand
AGCGACGACGTGGCCGCCGCCTTCACCGGCTTCGGGGCCCATGTCGATCACCCAGTCGGCCGTCTTGATCACGTCGAGATTGTGCTCGATGACGACCACCGTGTTGCCCAAATCGACCAGGCGATTGAGCACGTCGAGCAGCCGCGCCAGGTCCTCGAAGTGCAGCCCCGTGGTCGGTTCGTCGAGCAGGTACAAGGTCTGTCCCGTGTCGGGGCGCGCCAGCTCGGCGGCCAGCTTGACGCGCTGCGCCTCGCCGCCCGAGAGCGTGGGCGCCGGCTGGCCCAGCCGCAGGTAGTCGAGACCCACGTCGCAAATCGTCTGGAGCACGCGGCGGATGTTGGGAATGTTGGCAAACAGCTCCAGCGCCTGCCCGCACGACATGTCGAGCACGTCGGCAATCGACTGGCCGCGGAACCGCACGGCCAGCGTCTGCTCGTTATAGCGGCGGCCGCGGCATTCGTCGCACTCGACCCAGACGTCGGGCAGAAAGTGCATCTCGATCGAAAGCTGGCCGTTCCCCTCGCACTTTTCGCAACGACCGCCGGGCACGTTGAAGCTGAAGCGGCGGGGCGCGTAGCCCCGCAGGCGGGCGTCGGGCAACTGGGCGAACAGCGTGCGGATGAGGTCGAAGACGCCGGTGTACGTGGCGGGGTTCGAGGTGGGCGTGTGGCCCAGCGGCTGCTGATCGACGCGGATCACCTTGTTGATCCGCTCCAGGCCGCGGATGGCGTCGTGCGCGCCGGGAAACGTGCGGGCGCGGTGCAACGAGCGGGCCAGCGCGTTGTAAAGCACGTCCTCGACGAGCGAGCTCTTGCCGCTGCCGCTGACGCCGGTGACCACGGTGAAGGTGCCCAGCGGTATGGCCACGTCGAGGTGCCGCAGGTTGTTGTGCCGCGCGCCGATGATCTCCAGCCAGCCGCCGCCGGGAGGCGTAGAGAGCCCGCTCTTCGGCAGGTCTTTGTCGCGGGCAGGGGGCTTGGTTGTCTTGCGGCCATTGGTTTTGAGACGCCTGGCCGATTTCGTGGACGTGGCGAGCGCGGGAGGCTGGGTGTCGCCGCCGGCGTTGACCGACGCACTTTGCATGCGGCGGTTGGTCGGCACCGGGATGGCCTTGCCGCCGGACAGGTAGGGGCCGGTGACCGAGCCCTTTTGCTTGGCTACCTGGGGGGGCGTGCCGCGGGCCACGATCTGGCCGCCGTGCTGCCCGGCCGCCGGTCCGAAGTCGAG
>JBBDNX010000166.1:0-1234 GCA_040877345.1 Pirellulales bacterium | reverse complement strand
CGTGATGTAATCCACTCGCTCCGCGAGTGGTGAAGTCCCAAGCTCCAAGCACCAAGATCCCAGATCCAAGATTTTCCAAGCACCGAGATCCAAGTACCAAGATCCAAGCACCAAGTCCCATTTGTATACTATACGCCTGTCACGTTGGACACGCTCCGTCCGCCTGGGCTGCTAGCATGTCGAGTGTTTGGCCTGTCCTCCGGCCTACAGCCTACAGCCTGCCATGACTTCCGCCTCCCCCCTTTTCCGCCAGTGGCTGCTGCTGCAGACGTTGTCGTCGCGGCACGGCGGGGTGGCGGTGCGCGAGTTGGCAGCCGAACTGGAGGTGAACGACAAAACGGTCCGCCGCGACCTGGAGCTGTTCCGCAACCTCGGCTTTCCGCTGGAAGAGACGGTTGCCGGCCATGGCCGCAAGCTCTGGCGGCTGACCGGCTCGTTGAGCGACGGCGTCAGCTTTTCATTCGACGAGGCCCTGGCCCTGTTCCTGGGCCGCCGGCTGCTGGAGCCGCTGGCCGGCACGGTGCTCTGGCAGGCCGCCCAGAACGGCTTCAAAAAAATCCGCGCCGGCCTTGGCGCCGCGGCCCTGGAGTATCTCGACCGGATGGCCGGCAGCATCTACCTCACGGGCACCGGCGGCGGGGGCTACGCCGGCCAGGCCGACCTGATCGACGAGCTGCAGCGTGCGGTCGAGGAATCGAAGGCCACGCACATCGTCTACCAATCGCAGCGTGCCACGGAGCCGGTGACGTACGAGGTCTACCCTTACGGCCTGGCGTATCACCGGGGCTCGCTGTACCTGGTGGCCCATTCGCGCCAGCACGACGAGCTGCGTCATTTCAAGGTGAACCGGATCGAGGAGGCGGAGGTCAGCGCCTTCCCCTTCCAGCGGCCCGACGACTTTGACCTGGCGAAGCATTTCGCCGACAGCTTTGGCGTCTACGGCGGCCGCGGCGACGTGCGTATCCGCGTGCGTTTTTCCGCCTCGGTCGCCCGTTACGTATCCGAATCCACCTGGCACTCCAGCCAGCGTCTGACCCGGCAGTCCGACGGAGGCGTTGTGGCCGAGTTCCGCTTATCGTCGACGGAGGAGATCAAGCGATGGGTGATGAGTTTTGGTCGTCACGCGGTCATCGAGTCGCCCGCCGCCTTGCGCGACGAGATCGCGCAGGAGCTGCGGGCCCTCATCGAGCAATACCAGCCACACAAACCCCACGCGCCAGCGAGAGGTCCCCCA
>JBBDNX010000165.1:0-6382 GCA_040877345.1 Pirellulales bacterium | reverse complement strand
GGCAGGATCTTGCGCGGCAAGCGCTGCTAATGCCAACGCCGTGCGGTTGCCGCCGAAAGGGGTAAAGAGCCGGACGTGACCCCAATCGAGCAGGTTCCGGGCAACGCCGCCCCGTTCGTAAACATCGACGTCGTAGCCGAGATAGCGGCCATAGAGGGCAGCCTCCAGCCCGATCGGACCCGCGCCCAGCACTGCAATGCGGGCAGGAGTGTCGATGGCCATCAGGTACCTCAATCCAATCCGGGCACGGTTGCCCAATCAACGCCCGCCGCGAGGCATCAAGCTGTCCAGGAACTCGCCGAGCGCCCGCGCCACGTCAGCGGCATGGGCTTCGACGCTTTGCGATTTGGGCGTGAGTTCGGCAAATCGCGCGCCGTCGATCGCCTCGGCCAGTGTCCGACCATACCCAAAAGGATGAATTGGATCCTGCCGGTTCGCCAGCACCAACGTGGGCACTCGGATCCGCCGCAACTCGTCCAGGCTCTTCGCGGGGGCGTCGGCCGGGATCCGTTCCAGTCGAGTAACGGCTTCGACCGCTCTGGGCTGGGTAAACTGCCCTAAGAGGGAGGCGGCCGCGTCGGGAGATTCCCTCAGCGTCCGCTGGTACGTCTCCGACTGCTTGAAGTGCGCCAGCGCCGTCTGGGGCGCGTGCTGGCGCAGCAGGCGGGCAATCTCGGCGAAGACGCGGACGTTGTCAGGGTTGGGCCGGTCCAACCAGGCGGGCCGCGACAGCACCAGGCCGATCAGCCGCTCGGGATACGCAAGCGCGAACCGCAGGGCCACGGCCGCCCCCATGGAAATACCGCCGACCACCGCTTGGGGCAGCGCGAGGTGGTCCATCCAGGCGGCCAGATCGGCGGCGAAGGCGGTCAGCGAAATCTTTTGCTCGTCGCCGACGGGGCGCGTTCGGCCATGCGCTCTGGCTTCGAGCGTGAGCAGCCGCACACCCGGCGGCGGCTTGAACAAGCCGAAGGTCTGCTCGGAGTCGCCACCCAGCCCATGCTGGAACACGAACGGCAATCCCTGGCCCGCTTCGCGGTAGTAGAACTCCAGGCCCTCGTGCGTCCAGGCAGGCATCAATACTTGCCGGCTTTCGGTTCGACGATCTTCTGGTACATCTCGGGCCGGCGGTCGGCGAAGCGATTGATTTCGTGCTTGCCGGGCACGCGGACCAAGTGCTTGTTGCGGGCCCGCTCGGGATCGATCTCGGCGTGCAGGACGGCCTCGCGGTCGTGCGGCGCATCGGCCAGCACCCGGCCGCTGGGATCGCAGATGCGGCTCTTGCCGATGAACCTGAAGCCCCGTTCCTCTCCGACGCGGTTGACCGCCATGTAGTAAACATTGTTCTCCAAGGCCCGCGCGTTGATGACGAATTCGGCCGTACACTGCGAGCCGGGGGGCCAGTTGGTGGGCAGCACGATCAGGTCGGCCCCCTCCAAGGCCATCACGCGGGCCGCTTCGGGAAAGGAGCCGTCGTAGCAGATGTTCATCCCGACGCGCAGGGCGCCTGCTTGCCATGTTGCAAAAGGCCGATCCCCCGGGGTGGTGAACATGTCGACGCCCAGCATCGGCAAGTGGACCTTGCGGTAGCTTGCCACCAGCCCGTCGGGCCCGATCAGCGCGGCGGCATTGAACAACCGCTGGCCGTCGGTCTCGAGCAGGCCGACCACCACGTGCAGTTTCAACTCGCGGCACAGCCGGCCGAGGCGGCCGGTGCTCGGGCCCGGAAGCGTTTCGGCGAACTCGCGGGCTTCGCCCAGGCTCTCAAAGCAATAGCCGGTGATGGCGCACTCGGGAAAAACGACCAGCCGCGCCCCCTCGCGGGCAGCTTGAGCGACGGCCTGCTCGATCTTGTCGAGGTTCTCGGCCGGGCGTCCGAGGCTGACATCCATTTGTACGCCGGCAATCTGGATCATCGTGTCCTCGCGGAGGTTCGTTACAAGCCGCGGCATCGGTAATTTCGGCGGATGACGCAATATAGGGCACTGGCGCGGCCCACGTCCACTCACTGGTTTTTGGGCCACCTCGCTCGCCGCTTCTTGTTGGTAGGTGGAAACTTAGGGCGGGTTTCCGACCTTTGGGGGCGAGGAGACCCCCTTTGGGGTACTTCCCCTACGGCGTCGGGCAACTAGGCTGGTCGCTACTTGGGCCGGACAGCCGGCGCCGTTTGCCGGATCTAAGACCTAAGTTTCCTACGGAGGAGGAACGCCATGAAGCGCACTTTGCTATGGGCGACGTTGATGCTGACGTCGTCGGCCGCACAGGCCCAGTTGATGTCGCCGGAAAAGGAACAGAACCTGAGGAACTTCTTTCCCCAGGTCGAGAGCCGTCAGTTGCAGGCGATTCTGCACGACACGAGCTTGATTCTGTACACCGACGAGGAGATGCCGCCGGCCTACCAGCACTGGGAGGGCAGGCTGCAAAGCGTTCATAGCGCGAACTTCAACATCTCGGCCGAGGAAACCGAGAAAGCGAAGGGGCACGGCCGCGGAGGCAACGGAAACGTGGAGTTCCCCTGGTCCGACCCGGGAGGCACCCACCGCTCGAGCAACCTGTTCACGTTCCGTTTCTTGAAGCTGCCGGTCAAGGACGGCAAGCGGCAGAGCGTGGCCTGGTTCCGCCAGCAGCTCCAGGCGGACGAGAGCGAGGGCTATGCCTGGATCTACCCGGTCGGCACCGTCTTTGGCGAGGTGCTGACCATGCGGGGCCCAGAAGGCTGGTATTACACGTTCGAGCTGCGGACCAGGACGCGGGTTTACGAAGGCTGGGAGCCGGACGTGTTTCGGCCCTTCCCCACGGCCGAGTCGCTCGCCAGGCGGATCAAGGAACTGCGGCCCGACTGGTCCCACGCGCCGGACCTGGTGCGGCTGGTCGAGCACCTGGAGCATCCCGAGCCCGAGCTGCACCGGGCCCGGCTGGCCGACCTCATGCACCCACTCCCCGATTTCGATCAATGGATGGGCATGGACGTGCTGCCGCCCATCGATGACCCGAAGCTGGTCAAGGAGCTATTGCACAAGACCGAGTTTCGTTCGGCGTTGGGGCAGTATTGGCGGATCGGCAAGGAGCAGCTCGAGACGCACGCCCCGACCACGCTGGCGGACTGGCACATCGTTCCGGCCAACTACGACGCCGGTTTCATCGCGGTCGATCAGCAGTCGTGCAACCGCTGCCACAGCTCGGTCAACACCGGCGTGAGGCGCTTCGATGCGGTGCGCGACTGGTATGGCCGAATCCGCGGCTCGGACCGGATTTTCAGCTTTCACCCCTTCGACCCGTCGTGCATCAGCGACAGCGGCGTCCCGCGGCCCGTGGTGCTGCGGGCCGAGCTGGTGAGCGCCGGCTTGCTGGAGCAGTACGATCCCAGCCGACATCCGCCGGAGCTGTACCAACGGATCGCGATCGAGTGAAAGGGCAGGGCCGATTGAAGCGAGGGAAAATTGGGGCAGCCCCTCGCGGCCTCGGTGAGAAGGCCGACTACAAGCAGCTCATCTCGGATCGCACCGCGCTGCTTGGATAAGGGATGAGGCGGGCACTGCTCGTCGAAGGAGTGCCGATTGCCGGCGGGATGGTCGGGGTTGGCGCGGAAATGGCCTGGCCCAAGCCGACGCGGCCAGGCGATGTGCTGCATGTCGAGAGTGAAGTCGTCGAAGCAAGACCGTCACGATCTCGTCCGGACCGCGGCATCGCAACGATCCGCAGCGAAACCCGCAATCAGTCGGGCGAGATCGTCCAGGTGCTTATCGCGAAGCTGGTCGTGCGGCGCCAGAGTTCAAGCGCCGCGTTGACGGAAGACGGCGTGTAATGCCGCAATGACATCGCTAGGTCGTACAAGTTGGAGACCTATCGAGAGGAGTCGTTGGCTGAAGTCAGCGGCCGCACTCGCTGAAAAACGCCGGATAGCTCTGTGCACCTTCGACCCCGTACGCCGGCACAAATTGTCCGGAGCTGCGGGTCCACAAATAGCCGAATGGCGAGTGGCTGACGGGAATATAGTCGCTGGCCCCGAGCTGCCAGAGCCGGCGGGTCTGACTGTCGTAGATCGTGGGCGCCGAACCAACGTGGGCTGGGGTCCAACGGCCGTTTTCGCCCAGACGCAGCATGGCGGCCCCGCCGGTGCGCCTCAGCTCGTCCCTCAGGGCTGCCTGGCCGGGTCCTAACAGTTCCAGCGACTCTTCACGCGTGCGGCGCAGGTCGAAGAGCCGCGCCGGCTGCACGGTCCCTTCGCCGAAGGCATGCCAGAATCGCCCGTTGGCAAGCCGGAAGCTCCAGGCGCGGCGGCCCAGCCGCTGGCTGTAGTGCAGGTAGATGTGCCCCGCTTTTTGTTCCTCCCGCGGCACGGGCACAAGCTCGTCGAGCACCGGGTCGAGCCGGTAGATCGTTTCCGTGTCCGCAGCGCCATCGCCGGGTTGCCCAACCCGCGTGTCCGCATAGATCGCCGCGGATGAGACAGCGACAAGATAAATTGCCAAGGCCGCCCACCGGCACAACCCGGCGCCGGCCAACCGCCGACAGATGTTGAACATGGATTTCGCCTCGTTGCCTTCAGGGATGCGTTTCCAGGTCGTCGTCATTCTCCGGTTCATCGCTGCTGATCGTGCCATCGGGTTTCAGCAAGAGTTCGCGCGTCTTCTTGTCAGGGGTGGCAACGGCCACCTCGTAGGATGGCACCTGGTCTTTGCCGTCTTTCACGACGGTAATCTCCTCGGCCTCCTGGATTGTGGACCCTGGATACTTTTCGGCGACTGCCTTGCGCACGGCCTTGGGCAGGTCCTTCTCAGTGACCTCCTTCTCGATCTCGACAATCGTCCCCTCCGGCGTCACCGAGACTACGATCTCCTGAGCGTTGTGCTTCAGTTCGACCTCGTACAGCGTTCGGCCCTTCTCCGTCTCCTTCTCCGCCTCGGCAAGTTCCGCGCCGGGGAATCGGGCTTTGACGGCCTCGACAACCGCCTTCGGCAAATCCTCCAGCGCAATATCCTGCTCGTCTTCGTCGGCCCAGACCGCGCCGGCCCCCACGAGCATGGCCAAGCCGACCGCCGCGCTCCAGAATGTTTGACGTCGCATCCCTTTTCCTCCGCAAGAACAGAGTTGTTCTGTCAGGCAGCCGTTCTGCTCGGTTGCCCTATTCTAACCAGCGCCAGACAGCAGTTCAACGACCGATGCGTCGCGCAACGCAAATCAGAGAAGAACGTCCAGACGTGAGGTTGTTCCATAAACTTCTCCGCTTCACGATGACCTTCGATATTCGACACGAAACCGTCTCACGGGCGGCTCCTCGGCATCGAGGTAGTCTTCGAAGTTCACCTCGGTCAACCCCAGTCTGCTGAACCTCGTTCAGAACCAACGGCGTACCGGTCGATCTCATCCACCTGCGGAGACAATTCTACGATCTCGTTCTTTTCAATCCGTCTCCCGTCCAACGTGATCTCGATGTAGTCGTCGGCAAACAATTCTCCGAGCGCAGCACCGTCGCCCTCGACAACGGTGTTCCACACCTTCCGTTCCAGTGCGCTCACGATTTCGAAGAGATCCTCGGCTGTCATGAAAACTTCACCTCAGTCAAATCCACTCTCCGGTGCCCGCCGTCCGCTCGTTTTCGGGAGCGTCGCCGGTGTTCACGGTCCCCTCACGTACAAGAATCATGACGTGGCACTCCGACTCCGCAAACGGCTTGTGCTCGACCCCCTTGGGCACGACGAGCATTTCGCCCGCATTCAACAGCACATCGCCGTCACGGAAATCGATCCGCAACCGGCCTTTGAGGACGATGAACACCTCGTCGGTTTCTGGATGGCTGTGCCACACAAAGTCGCCTTGAAGTTTCGCCAGTTTGAACTGGTATTCGTCGATCTGGGCGATGATCTTCGGCGACCACTGGTCGGCGAACAGACTCAGTTTCTGCGACAGATTAATGGAGGCCGGTATCATCGTCGTTTCCTCAATGGTCGTCGCCGTCGTAAATCCACATCGCCGTGCAGACCGACCGCTCGAAACCGCACTGCTCGTAGAACGGCACGGCGTTCGTGTCGGCGAGCACTGCGTGCTGGTGGAAGCCCTCGTAACGCCGCATCAGGCGAGCCATCAATTCCCGTCCGATTCCCTGTCGCCGGTAGTCCGGGTGGACCACGAGGTGCGGATAGTAGACGACGAGGAACCCGTCCGAGATGGCGTTGGCGAGCCCAACGAGCCGGCCACCGTCCCACGCCGTCACGAGCGAATGAGAATGGAGTAGCGCCTGATGCAGTTGCTCCGGTTTGCTGGCCGACGACCAGTTGTTGGCCCGGTATAGATCGACCACAGCCTCTTTGGGAACGTCCTGTGTTTCACGATACTGGATCGTTTCAGTCATTGATGGCTCCGCTTGTCGTGAGCTGGATGG
>JBBDNX010000164.1:0-6401 GCA_040877345.1 Pirellulales bacterium | reverse complement strand
GCCCCAGGTCGACAACGCCAACCACGTCAACGCCGGCTTTTCGGCCAGCGCCACTCCCGCCTAGCAGGCAAAGTTTTCCGCGTTTCCCTTACGCCCCCAGCAGCTCTTGGCCTGGACCGCTTTCATCCTGTTGACCGCCACGCTGTTCATTCGGCCCTCGGAGCTCATTCCCGAGGTCGAGGGATGGCAGATCTACGAACTGTTGATCATCGGCTGCCTGGCCCTTAGTTGGCCGCTGATCATTGAGCAGTTGTCGCCCGCGAAGCTGGCCGAACGGCCCATTTCCGCCTGCGTGGTCGGCCTGCTGCCGGCCGTCGTGCTGTCGCACCTGGCGCACTTCTTTCTGTGGGGCGCCCGCGTGTCGGGGCAGGAGTTCGGCAAAGTGGTGCTCTATTACTTGTTGGTGGTCAGCCTGGTCGACACGCCGGCCCGATTGCAGTCGCTGCTCCGCTGGCTGGTGCTCTTTATCGTGGTCTCGGTGTCGTTGGTTCTGCTGGAGTACCACGGCTGGGTCGACATTGCGGCCATTGACGCACACCCGCAGAAGCAGGTGGATGTTGAGACGGGCGAGGTCACGACCATTCCGCGCATTCGAAGCACGGGTATCTTCCGCGATCCCAACGATCTGTCGATGATCCTCCTGGTGGGGATGGTGCTGTGTGCGTATGGAGCCGGCGGGGGGCTCGGCTGGTTGCCCCGTCCGGTCTGGTTGGCGCCCTTGGCGCTGTGCGGTTATGGCCTGGTCCTCACGCGGTCACGTGGCGGTTTTGTGGCGTTGATAGCCGCCACACTGTCGCTGTGTGTCTCCCGGTTTGGGTGGCGGCGCTCCCTTCCGCTGATCGTGCTGGGAGTGCCGCTGATCGTCGCAATCTTTGCCGGACGGATGACCGATCTGTCCACCAGCGAGGGCACAGGCCAATCCCGGATCCAACTCTGGAGCATTGGGCTGGCCCTGTTGAAGCAATTCCCGGTGTTCGGCAGCGGCTACGCCACCTACGTTTCGCATGCCGGGCAGGTGGCACACAACTCGTTCGTCCATTGCTTTGCTGAATTAGGCATCGTCGGCGGCGGTCTGTTTCTGGGTGCCTTTGGGATAGCCCTCTGGGAACTGCGGCGCATGGGATCATCATCGCTTGAAATTGCCGATCCCGATTTGCGCCGAATGAGGCCCTACCTGCTGGCGATGTTGGTAACGTATGCCGCCAGCATGCTCTCCTTGTCGCGAGCCTACATTGCGCCCACCTACCTGATCCTGGGCCTGGCCACCGCGTACCTCGGCATCATGTCGGCCGAGCCGCGTCCGGAGCTGTTGCGATTCGACCGCCGGCTGCTGTCCCGTCTGGCACTGGCCAGCGTCGCATTCCTGGCTTGCACGTATGTTTTTATCCGCTTGTTTGCCCGCTGGGGATAGCCGTAACCGCCCATGAGCATGCCCTGGCAACTCGGTGAACTAGAGCCCGATGCGCTGCACGCGTCGCCGCCCGGTTTGTCCAGGCGGCCGCTGACCACGATCGGCCCTTCCTCGGGTTGGCAACTGCTGAACGTGCGCGAGCTGTGGCAGTTCCGCGAGCTGCTCTTCTTCCTCACCTGGCGCGACGTCAAGGTCCGTTACAAACAGACCCTGCTGGGCGCCACCTGGGCACTACTGCAGCCGCTGATGATGATGGTGGTCTTCACCATCTTCTTTCACAAGAAGGCGGGAATCCCGTCCGGCGAATTGCCCTACCACCTCTTCGTTTATTCCGGTCTGGTGACCTGGACCTTCTTTGCTACCGCGATTACCCAGGCCGGCAACAGCGTCGTGACCTCCGAGCGGCTGATCACGAAGGTCTATTTTCCGCGGCTGGCCATTCCGTTCGCCTCGGTGGGGGCCGCCGTCGTCGATTTCCTGATCGCCTTCAGCCTGCTCATCGGGCTCATGCTCTGGTATGGCATCCTGCCCGGCTTGAACCTGCTGGCCGCCCCCGCCATTTTCGCCTGCGTCGTGCTGGCGGCATTAGGCGTCGGCACGCTGCTGGCGGCCTTGAACGTGGCCTACCGCGATTTCCGCTATGTGATTCCCTTCCTGGTGCAGATCTGGTTGTTCGCTACGCCCACGATCTACTTGCCCGACGCCGTCCCATCGCCGGCTGCCGGCGCAAGCGGCGCAGGTTTGCTGCAGTCGATCCTGGCGCTGAACCCGATGACGGGGCTCGTGGCCGCTTTCCGCGCTGCGACGCTGGGCGGCGAAATGCCCTGGAACGATCTGGCGGTCTCGATGGCCACGACCCTGCTCATGTTCGTGGTGGGCTGCCTCTACTTCCGCAAGGTCGAGGATAACTTTGCCGACATTATCTAGCCGACTGGAAGCGGCGATTCGAGTCGAGAACCTGGCAAAGCGCTACCGCGTCAGCCAGGCCGGCCGCGGCTGGCGCGGATATCGCACGCTCCGCGAGACGCTCGCCGGGGCCGCCACCTCGCTGGCCCGCCGCTGGCGGCACGGCCATCCCGACGAGGAATTCTGGGCGCTGCACGACGTGGGATTCGAAATCGCTCCCGGCGAGGTCGTGGGCATTATCGGCGGGAACGGAGCCGGTAAGAGCACGCTCTTGAAGATCCTCTCGCGGATCACCAGGCCCACGCGGGGCCGTGTGGAAATCCGCGGCCGCGTCGGCAGCCTCCTGGAAGTCGGCACCGGCTTTCACCCCGAGCTGACCGGGCGGGAGAACATCTTTCTCAACGGCGCCATCCTGGGGATGACCCGACGCGAAATCCTCCGCAGTTTCGAGGCCATCGTCGACTTCGCCGGCGTCGAGCCGTTTCTCGACACCCCGGTCAAGCGCTACTCCAGCGGCATGCACGTGCGGCTGGCCTTCGCCGTTGCCGCCCATCTGGAGCCCGAAATCCTGATCGTCGACGAAGTCCTGGCGGTCGGCGACGCCCAGTTCCAAAAAAAGTGCCTCGGCAAGATGGGGCAAGTCGCCGAGGGCGGACGCACCGTCCTGTTCGTCAGCCACAACATGGCCGCCGTCCAGAACCTCTGCCGCCGCGTGGTCCATCTCGACAAGGGTCGCGTGATCCACGACGGCGACACCGAGAGCTGCATAGCGGCCTACCTGAGGAGCATGGCGCCTCCGGGCTCGAAAGTCGACCTGCGGCAGTCGCCCCAGCGGAAGAGCGGTTCGCGGCCCACGCTCACCGAGTTGGAAATCTGCGACGTCTCCGGCGAGCTGACCACGTGCATCAAGGCCGGCGACGCGCTGGTCTTCAAATTGCACTACGAGTCGCCGCACCCTCTGACGGGGCCTGCTTTCCGCGTGATTGTTTCGACGATCACGGGCACGCGCGTTTTCACGGTCAACACCAGGTGGAACGCTGCCTCGCTGGAGGAAGCTCCCGCGCACGGCTGCGCGGTCTGCACGATTCCCGGCCTGCCCTTGGTGCCGGGGGAGTACGTCGCCTCGGTCGGGTGCAACGAAAACGGCCAGACGCTCGACTTTGTCGACGGAGTGGCGGGCTTTTCCGTGGAACCGAGCGACTACTTCGGCACCGGCCAACTGCCCAAGCCCATGCACGGCGCCACGCTCGTCGAGGCAAGATGGGACGTGCTGTCAGGCAACGGCGACGGTCCGCACCCAGGCTGCCTGGCGGCCCAGGATGCCCTTTCCCGGCAAGCTGATCTGGTTTCGTGACGCTGGTAGACACTATGATTTCCAAGCACCAAGGCCGTGAACAGCGAGCGGCGCCGGCCGGAAGCACCGACCCGCGCGCGTCGAAATGGTGGCCCCTCAGTGAATGGACCGAACGCCGGCATAGTGACTGTCGTGTCCGGTCTGCCAAGGTCCGGCACTTCGCTGATGATGCGAATGCTGTCGGCGGGGGGCATGCGCGTGCTGGTCGACGGCGAGCGGGGAGCGGACGAGGACAATCCGGGCGGCTATTACGAGCTGGAACAGGTCAAGCGAACCCGCCAGGACAGCTCCTGGCTGGCCCAGGCGCCTGGGAAAGCCGTCAAGGTCATTTACCTGCTCCTCTCGGATTTGCCTGCCGCCTACCACTACCGCGTGCTGTTCATGTCGCGGCGGCTCGACGAGGTCATGGCTTCGCAGCGCTTGATGCTCGCTCGTCGTGGCATCGCGCCGAGCGACGAGCAGGACGAGCAACGACTGGCCGGCTTGTTGAGCGCTCAGGCCGAACAGATCAAAGTCCGGTTCATGAAGCTGCCGAACTTCAAGCTGCTCGACGTCAGCTACAATGCGCTGCTGGCCGACCCGCGGCAGTCCGCCGAGGCCGTTCAGAAGTTCCTCGGCGTCGAGCTCGATCTCGCCCGCATGACGAGCGTCGTCGACCCGGCGCTCTATCGACAGCGCGGCTGAGCACCGGCCGAAAAACGACTTCCTCACATCGCAACTGGGGCATCCCGGCGCGCCGGCGCTATGCCCCAGCCACCCAGACGCCGGACCAGCCTGAGAGAAACAGGAGATAACGATGATTTGGTTTCCGGGCAAACGAGCTCTCCGCCGCACCCTGGGCGCTGCCAACTGGCAGCGTGCCAGGTGCCTGTTCGTCTTGTCCACCGGCCGCGTGGGCACGGTGACGCTGATGCACCTTTTGCGCTTGTCGAACCGGGTGCGTGCCCTGCACGAGCCGGAGCCTCAGCTCATCGCGGAAGCGAAAGCGGCCCATGCCGGGTTGGCGAAAGACCGACTCGCCTTCCAGCGGATTTTCCGGGATGCCAAGGCGGTGGAGATCGGGATTGCCGTGGTGCGAAAGCGCATTTATGCCGAAACGTCGAACCGGCTCACGTTCTTCGCCCCGGCGATCGCCGAGGCCCTTCCGGGGGCCCGCTTCCTCCACCTCTATCGGCATCCCGCGGAAGTGGTGCGCTCCGGCATGCGGCGGGGATGGTATTTGAACAACGAGTTCGATGTCCACCGTATTGAGCCGTTGCCGGGTGACGAAGCCTATGATCGCTGGAGCGGGTGGGACGCCTTCTCCAAGAACTGTTGGAATTGGCAAGCCGTCAACCGGTTTGCTCTCGACTTTCAAGAGTCCATCGAGCCGCTGCGGTTCCTCGCCATCTCCAGCGAGGAGCTTGTTCAGAGCAGCCGCGGCTCCTATGCAAGGGTTTTCGATTTCCTGTCGATCCCGGCCCCCAGCCGCGAGCGGGCCGAATCCGTGCTCGGCCAAAGGTACAACCTGCAAAAAGAGGGGGAATTTCCCCGCTATTGCGACTGGGACGAGCGGCAACGTGCCATCCTGGAACAAATTGCCGGACCGGTTGCCCAGCGGCTGGGATATGTTCTGTCGGCCGGCTCTCGCTCGGCGGCCCCGCACGCCGCCGTGGCCCGCGCCGCAGGCGCATAGCATGCCCACCCGGCCAACCGATGCGTTGTCGCCCGCTGAAGGAGCCCGATCCCGGGTCTCCGTCGTGATTCCTTGCTACAATGCCGCCTCATTTCTGGCCGAGACGATTCGCTCGGCACTCAGGCAAACGTGCGCGCCGGTCGAAGTCATCGTCGTCGATGATGGTTCCACGGACGACTCGGCAAAAGTGACTCGATCGTTTGGCCCGCCGGTGCGCCTGGTCTGTCAGCCCAACCAGGGGGAATCGGTGGCCAGGAACCGCGGCGTCGAGGAGGCCGCGGGCGAATGGGTTGCCTTTCTCGACGCCGACGACGTCTGGGAACCCAATAAGCTCGAGCTCCAATGGCGAGCGGCTGAGAATGATCCAACGGTCGTTTGCATTTATTGCGCGCACTACACGTTCGGCCGCCGCAGCTCACGCCCGCCCCTGCCGGCGCCCCAAGCTTGTAACGTCGAAACCCTGCTGCTCGAGCCCTTGATCCACGTCTCCACTGTAATGGTCCAGCGCTCCCTGCCAGTCAGGTTTCCGGTCTGGACCAGAGATTCCGAGGACATGATCTACTTTGCCGAATTGGCGGTGCACGGCCGCTTTGCGCAAGTATCTCTGCCGCTGGTGGGCTACCGGGTGCACGCGGCCATGCAGACCCGCACACCGGGCCACAAAGTGCGCAGTTGGACGAGCCGGCGCGACTGGCTGCTTCGCGACGATTCGCCATTGGATGCTAAGCAGAGGGCACGCCTCCACGAGCTGCTCGGGCGGCAGCTTGTGGACTGGATTCACCATGCGCGTTGGCACCGCGACTGGGAGAGCTATTGGGCACTACGCGAGTTGGCGGCCGGCCTTCCCTGGCAGGAACCCGTTCCGGCCGTGCTGCGAGAGAGGCCTTACCCCCGGGCCGTCTACGCGGTCAGGGACCAATGGCGCGCCATCGCGTCGCGTTTTCGCAGACAGGAGTTGCCGCAGCCATGACCCGCGCCCCGGACACCTTCGCGCCCCGGATGATCCGCGGCATTATGCCGCGCAGCCGCACGCAGTTCCTCGCCGCTGCCGTGAG
>JBBDNX010000163.1:6082-6404 GCA_040877345.1 Pirellulales bacterium | reverse complement strand
ACGTTCCCCGCGATGTTCGCGCCGGTCCACGGCGCGGCGCCCGACATTGCCGGCTCCGGACAGGCCAACCCGATCGCCGCCGTGCTCAGCGCCGCCATGATGTTGGAGTGGCTGGGCGAAACGCAGGCGGCCGAGTCGATTCGAACCGCGGTCGAGCGGACCATCGCCGCCGGCCATGCCACGCCCGACCTGGGCGGCCGGCTGACAACGGCCCAGATGGGAGAACGGATCGTCGAACAGATCTTGGAGCTCGCACGCCCGTCAGTGAACTCGCCTTCGTGATGCCTCCATGGCGGTGATGCCCAAGCCACGTTACGGCGTG
>JBBDNX010000163.1:0-6072 GCA_040877345.1 Pirellulales bacterium | reverse complement strand
TGCTACTGGGCATCCGCACGGCTGATCCGGCAAGCGGCGAGCCAGCCCCGCGAGAGACGCCGGTGGGAGTCGAACCCACTGAAAACCGCTCTGCAGGCGGTTGCCTTGCCGTCTGGCTCCAGCGTCACAACAAACTCGAATGAACGACAGAAGACGAAGGCTGAACCGCCCACGCTACGGGCCCGCTGGTTCTGCCTTCATCCTTCTGCCTTCATCCTTCGAGACTCACGTTCCAGTAAGCCTCGCTCACAAACTTCGACCAGCTTGCCACCACCACGCCGTGGCGGGCGTACAGCGGCTTCCAGGCCGGCCGGACCGGCTGCTTGCGCAGCCGCATGCCGGCCTGCTGCGGAGTCCGGTCGGCCTTGCGCTTGTTGCAATCGACGCAGGCCAGCACGCAGTTGGTCCACGTCGACAGGCCGCCTTGCGACCGCGGCACCACGTGGTCGATCGAGAGCTCCTCGCTCCCCGGCTGCCGGCCGCAATACTGGCAGGTGCTGTGGTCGCGCTTGAAGATGTTGCGGCGGCTGAAGCTCACGGCCGCATCGGGCAGCCGATCGTAGCCATTCAGCACCACAACCTCCGGTACGCGCAGCCGCAGCCGGCTGGCGCGGATGCACGGTTGGCCGTCGGGCGGAGCGAGCCGTGACCAGTCGGCCCAGGTGTAGAGCTGGAAATCGTCAGGGTCGACCACGCGGGCCGCCGCGTTCCACACCAGCACTAATGCCCGGGCCACGGTGGCCACGTTCACCGGCTGCCAGTTTCGGTTGAGGATCAGCGTTGGCCGCTCAAGTACCATGCTTAATTCTTACTTCCTAGTCCAGGGGTGGGTCCGCCATTGGAATGCATACCATCCCTAACCCATTAGACGCAAGCCGTTTCCGAAGGTTCGCCGGGGCACACCCGCAGGGCGGTGCGTGCAAAAGGAGTGTCAGGCGTCCGCGGGCGGCCCGCTTCGCGCTGGAGCAACCCGATTCGCCGACAGTCGCAGTTACTCTTCCGCTTCTTCTTCTTCTTCCGAGGCGGCTTCACGCGGCTTGAACAAGGGGCCCTTCTCGCCACGCGTTCCACCTTTGAGCTCGGTGGGCGGAATGCCCGACTGGCCGCCAGGGGGCTGATGGCCGTCGGTCGGCTGGCTGCTGGCTTCCTCGGCCCACTCGACGCGCTTCCGCGAGAGCCCGATCTTGCGCTCCTCGGCATCGACGCGGAGGATCTTGACCTCAATCTCATCGCCGACCTTGACCACCTCCTCCGGGTTCTCGACCTTGTGGTCGGCCAGCTCGGAGATGTGCAACAGGCCTTCCAGGCCGTTCTCCAAACCGACAAACACGCCGAAGTTGGTCAGCTTGGTCACCGTGCCGGTGACCACCTGGCCCGGCTGGTACTTGTTAGGAATGTCGCTGGCCCAGGGGTCCTCGTGCAACTGCTTCAGGCCCAGGGCGATCCTGCGCCGCTGCTGATCGACCGAGAGCACCCGGCACTCCAGCCGTTGCCCCTTTTCGACGACCTCGCTGGGGTGGCTGATCTTGCGGGTCCAGCTCATGTCGCTCACGTGCAACAGGCCGTCGATCCCCTCCTCGATCTCGATGAAGGCGCCGTAGTTCGTCAGGTTGCGGACCACGCCGGACACGGGTGTTCCCGGCGGATAGTGCTCGGCCACCTTGTCCCAGGGATTCTCCTGGGTCTGCTTCATGCCCAGCGAGATCTCCTGCTTTTCCCTGTTGATCCCCAGCACGACGACTTCGATCTCGTCGTCGATGTGCACCAACTCGTTGGGGTGGCTGATCCGCTTGGTCCACGACATCTCGCTGATGTGCACCAGGCCCTCGATCCCTTCCTCCAGCTTGACGAAAGCGCCGTAGCTCATCACGTTGACCACGGTCCCCTTGATGCGGCTGCCGACGGGATACTTGTCCGCTACGTTCTCCCAGGGGCTGGCCGACTTCTGCTTGAGCCCCAGGGCGATCTTTTCCTTCTCGCGGTCGATGTGCAGGATCTGCACCTCGATCTCCTCGTCGATCGAGACCAGCTCCGAGGGATGCCCGATGCGGCCCCAGCTCATGTCCGTGATGTGCAGCAGGCCGTCGATCCCCCCCAGGTCGACGAAGGCGCCGAACTCGGCAATGTTCTTCACGGTGCCCTTGCGGAGCTGGCCGATTTCCAATTCGCGCAAGAGCTTGGCCTTCTTCTCCGCCCGCTCGCTCTCGATCAGCGAACGGCGGCTGACGACGATGTTGCGCCGGGCCTCGTCGATCTTGAGCACGATGCACTGGATGGTCCGCCCGATATAGTCGCCGATGTCGGGCGGGCGGCGGATGTCGACCTGGCTGGCCGGCAGGAACACGTTCACCCCGATATCGACCAGCAGGCCTCCCTTGATCTTGCGGGTGGCGGTGCCGGTGACGATGTCCCCCTCGTGCACCGACTCCATGACCTTCTTCCAGGCCTCGATCTTCTCGGCCTTGCGCTTGCTGAGGATGATCATGCCGGCCTCGTCGAGGCCGAACTGGGCGTCTTCGATTTCCTCGATTAGCACCTTGACCATCTGGCCGGGCTGGGGCGGCTCTTCTTCTTCGCCCCATTCATTGAGCGGGATGGTGCCTTCGCTCTTGTAGCCGACGTCGACCAGCACCAGCTCGCCCTCGATCCTGAGCACGCGCCCCTGGACGATTTCATTGAGGGTGATGTCCCCGCCGCCCCACTCGATCTCCTCCGGATCGGTGCCGGCCAGCGCGGCGGTAAGCTCCTCTTCCCAGTCCTGCTCGTTGAGATCGAGCCCCCGAATCAAATTGCGATTGACCATGCAGTAGCCACCCGATCCCGCCCCGGAATCGGCCAAAAAATTTGAGATGCCTGCTCTCGTCCACCCGGTCCGCCGACAAGGCGAACAACCGCGGGCCATCGAAAGAACCGGCCAATATATCAGAGCCTTGGTCCGCTCACAACACGGTTACTCCCATGCCTTTGGCGTTCGGGCGCCGTGCTCTCCACGCTCGCCGCGCCGGCGAAGCGCGGCCGCGCTGCCGGCGTTGCAGGCCGGGGCCGCATCTGGGCATTTGGTGCCGTTATTTGGGCCGCTTTGCGTTGCACCAGCCAACGCAGGGGATAAACTGGCCACCGGGTCTCACGGGGAGAAGACCGCCCCCTTAGCACTCGCTCTGTCTGATCTCGATCTCTGTCAGTTTAGGGTAAAGGGAGGCTGAGCCATGCGGGTCGATTTACAAGGCCAGACGGCGCTTGTCACGGGAGGCGCCCTGGGCATCGGGCGGGCCATCGCCCAAGGCCTGGCGGCCAACGGAGCCCATGTCGCGATTGTCGATATCGACGAGGAGGCGGCCCGCCGGACGGCCGACGAACTGGCTTCGGCTGGGCGCGCGGCCGCCTTCGTGGGCGACGTGGCCGATGCGGCGCGGATGGCAGCCGTTGCATCCGAGGTAGCACGGCAGCTCGGGCCGCCGCGGATCCTCGTCAACAACGCCGGCATCAACACCCTGCACGATCGGCGTCCGATCCACGAGTACCCGCTGGCCGATTGGGACAAGATCCTGCGCGTCGACCTGACCGGCGTCTTCGTGACCAGCCAGGCCGTAGTGCCGATGATGCTCGCCGCCGGCGGAGGCCGGATTGTCAACCTGGCCTCCGTGGCGGGGCTCGTTCCGTTGCGGCTGCAAAGCGCCTACGTGGCCGCCAAGGCGGGCGTCGTCAACCTGTCCAAGTCGATGGCTTTGGAGCTCGGTCCTTCGGGCATCCTCACCAACTGCGTGGCGCCCGGATCGGTCCTGACCCGCGGCACGCGGGCCTTGTTCTACGACTCAGACGGGTCGTACTCCGAGAAGGCCGCCAGTCTCTTGTCGCACGTGCCGCTGGGCCGGCCGGGCTCGCCGGAGGAGATCGCTCACGCGGTATTGTTCCTGGTGGCGCCCGAATCGAGTTATATCAACGGCGCCATCCTCACGGTCGATGGGGGTTGGACCGCCGGCTACACCCGTGACTGGTAGGCGATGAAGATCACGCGGCTCGAAAGTTTTCTGGCCAATGCCGGGCTGCGGAACTACCTGTTCCTGCGGCTCACGACCGACACGGGCGTCCGCGGCCTGGGCGAAGCTTCGCTGGAATGGCAGGAGAAGACGGTCCAGACCCTGGTCCACGAATGGGTCGAACAGCGCGTGCTGGGGCGCGACCCGTTCGACGTCGAGGAGATCGTGGGCGGCCTGGTGCGCGACCAGTACCAGGGCGGCTCGACGGTGATGACCGCCATCAGCGGAGTCGAGATCGCCCTTTGGGACATGATGGGCAAGGTCTGCGGGCAGCCGGTTTACAAGCTGCTCGGCGGGCGCTGCCGGGCGGCCATTCCCGCCTATGCCAACGGCTGGTACGGCGGGGCCGCCAGCCCGACTGAAGTCGCCGAGCGGGCCCGCGACGTCGTGGCCCGCGGCTACCGGGCGCTCAAGTTCGATCCATTCGGCACGGCCTGGAAAGCGATATCGCCCAACGAGACGGCGGCGGCGCTGGAGATGGTGGCGGCCGTGCGCGAAGCGGTGGGAAGCGACGTTGGGCTGTTGATCGAGTTTCACGGCCGGCTCTCCGCCACGCATGCCATTGAGATGATGCAGGCGCTGGCCCACTACAAACCGGCGTGGTGCGAAGAACCGGTCGCTCCGGAATGCCTCGACCTTTTGGCCGAAGTGCGCCGCCGCGCGCCCGGGCGGATCGCCGCCGGCGAGCGGCTCTATACCCTGGCCGATTTCTACCGTCTGATCGCCTCGAGAGCCGCCGACGTGGTCCAGATGGACATTGCCCATTGCGGAGGGCTGTTGGCCGCCAAGAAGATCGCCGCCATGGCCGCCGCGCAAGACATCGAGGTTTCGCCCCACTGCTCGATCGGGCCGGTGGCGCTGGCGGCCGCGCTGCACTTCGATCTCAGCACGCCCAACTTCCAGATCCAGGAGGCATTTTCGGAGTTCGACGTGCCGTGGCGCAACGACCTGGTCCGCGGCTTTAATCCGCTCCAGGCCGGCCAGTTCACGCTCTCCGACTCGCCGGGACTGGGGTTGGAGCTTGACGAAGATGTCATCGCCGCGCATCCGTACAAGCCCAACGCCTTCCCCAGTCTTTGGGACAAGGAGTGGCTGACCGGCTTTACACAGAGTTAAGGCTGAAGACCGTAGGCTGTGGGCTGTAGGACAGACAAAGCGGCCGGCAAGTTCCGGCGCCCGGAATGTCCCGGTCCAGCCAGTGCGAGAGGGAGCTGTCGAGTGCGAACATTCCGCCTGGCATTCACGGGCGATTACCTCGATGAAAAAGGCCAGCCCGCCTACGGCGACCATGGCTTCGTGCAACTGGCCGAGGCGCCCCACGTCCAGTACGACTTCCTCCGCGACCAGGCGCCGCGGGCCGGCGACGCGGGCTACTGGCAGCGGCTGTACTCCATGGAGGTCACCGCCGAGCAGATCCGCGGCCTCGACGGCCTGGTGGTGCTCAGGCCGGCGGTCAAGCGGCCGGCGATCGCCGCCGCGGCCCAGCGGCTGGTCGTCATCGGCCGCTCGGGCGCAGGCTACGAAAAGATCGACGTAGCGGCCTGCACCGAGCACGACGTGCTCTTGTTCAACGCTCCCTGGGGGCTCGACCACGCCACTGCATCGACGGCGCTGATGTTCATGCTGGTGCTGGCCAAGCGGCTGGCCGAGCAGCAGGAGATCACCCGGCGGGCACAGTGGCAGCGACAGGCAGAGGTGACTGGCAGTGAAATCCAGGGACGCACGCTGGGGATCATCGGGCTGGGACACAGCGGGCGCGAGCTGGTGCGGCTGGTGGCCCCCTTCGAGATGCGCGTGCTGGCCTACTCTCCCCACGCCGATCCGGCCCAGGCTTTGGCCTTGGGCGTGCAACTGACGACTTTGGACGAACTGCTGCGGGAGTCGGACTTTGTCAGCCTCCACGCGCGGTTGACCGACGGCGTGCGGCGGCTGATCGGCGCCCCGCAGTTGGCCATGATGAAGCGCACGGCGTACCTGATCAACATTGCCCGCGGCGCGATGATCGACCAGGCCGCCCTGGTGGCCGCTCTGCGCG
>JBBDNX010000162.1:0-1240 GCA_040877345.1 Pirellulales bacterium | reverse complement strand
AGCGGGCCCGCGCCGGACTGCTGATTGCCCTGGCCTACCGGCCGGAACTCCTGGTGCTGGACGAACCCTCGTCCGGCCTCGATCCGATCGTCCGCCGCGACATCCTGGGCGCGATCATCCGCACGATCGCTGAAGAAGGCCGCACCGTGCTGTTTTCCTCGCACTTGCTCGACGAAGTCGAGCGGGTCTCGGACCACGTAGCCATGATGAACCACGGCCGGCTGGTGCTGTCCGCGGCGCTGGAGGACGTCAAGGAGAGCCACCATCGCCTCACGGTCCGGTTCGACGAAGCGCGGCCACGTCCGCCCGCGCTGGCCGGTGCGCTCGCCTGGGAAGGCGCCGGGCACGAGTGGACGGCCCTGTGCAATGGCCGGCTGGGCGATTTGCAGGCGGCCGTTGTCCAGAGCGGCGGCTGTCTGGTCGATAAACGCGTCGCCTCGCTTGAGGAGATCTTTGTGGCGCAGGTGGCCATGGGCTGCGACGCGGCCCGGAAGGACTGAAGCGATGAACACGAAGCAGGCGTCTCCCGCTCAGGCCCTGGCCTGGCAACTGACCCACCGCTACCGCTGGGGACTTATCCCCCTGGCCGGCTACCTGCTCTTGCTATGCGTCTATTTCAGCCTGGCGCCGGCAGGCGCGGTTTCGGCGGCGGCCGCCTCGATCGCCACCATCCCGTTGGCGGTCGGCGTGGCGTTTCTGCTCGGAGTGTGCACCTTCGGCCTGGAAGTGAACGTCGCCGACCGCCGCAGCGGCTATCCGGCCAGGATGTTCACGCTGCCTGTCCGCACGTCGGGGCTGATCGGATGGCCCATGCTCTACGGCACGCTGGCGGTCTCGCTCGGCTGGGCGCTGTTGGCGCAGTTTGTCCTGAGGCCGGCTGGGATCAACGCCCAAGTCTGGCTGCCCGCCTTGACGTTCGCTTCGGTGGCGGCCTGGCTGCAAGCGCTGTCCTGGGCGCCATTCGGTTTGCCCCAGGTGCGGCTGGTTTTGATCTCACTTGTGCTCACCGTGCTGGTCTCGCTGCCGATTCTTGCCACGACGGGAGAAGTGCCGGCCGGATGGCTATTGATATTGCAAGCCTGCACCATCGTGCCTGCCGTGCTGGTCGCGTGGCGAGGCGTGGGCCAGGCCCGCCGCGGAGACAGCCCCGACTGGCAATGGCTGGTCCGCACGGCGGGAAGCGTCGCCGCCCTGCTGCCGCGGCGGCAGCTTGCCTTCGAGTCGGCCGACGAGGCGCAGT
>JBBDNX010000161.1:0-6421 GCA_040877345.1 Pirellulales bacterium | reverse complement strand
GCGATACCACCCGCATAAGTCGTCGAACCCGCCGCCGCGCGCGACCGACGATCCCACCTACGGCGCCGTGCTGAATAGGGTCCGCCAGAGCGGAGCGTTCCCCTACGAAGCGGTGCATGTGAACGGCCCGGCCCTGGTGCCCGAGGAAGTCGGCCCCGGTCAGAACGGCGGTTTCTTGGGGCGGCACTACGAGCCGCTGGTCCTGGGCGACGTGAGCTCGGCGCGGGAGGCGGTCCCCACGCTGGCGCCGCGGATCGAGTTGCCGGCTGCGCGGCTGGCCGATCGAGAGCGATTGCGGGCCGTGGTCAACCGGGGCTGCGCAGGCCTGGAGTCGCACCTGGCCGACGCAAGATTCGTCGACATGAATAACCTCTACCGGCAGGCGTTCGAGTTGTTGGCGTCGCCGAGCTGCCGCGAGGCCTTCGACCTCTCGGCCGAGCCAGCCGAAGTCCGCGACCGCTACGGGCGCAACCGGCCGGGCCAGGCGTGCCTGCTGGCTCGCCGGCTGGTCGAGGCCGGCGTGCCACTGGTGACGGTGATCTGGAACTACACCAACCGGGGCCAGGACAAGTCGCCCAACTCGACTGACGCCTACGGCTGGGATACGCACAACGACATCTTCGAAGCGCTCAAGGTCCACTTGCTGCCACGGTTCGACCTCGGATTCTCGGCCCTGCTGGAGGATCTCGACCAGCGCGGCTTGCTCGACCAAACGCTGGTGGTGTGCATCGGCGAGTTCGGCCGCGCGCCGCGGGTGGCCCTGGAACCGACCTTCGCCGGCCGCACGCCGGGCCGCAAGCACTGGGCCAGCGTCTATTCGGCGGTGCTGGCCGGGGCCGGCGTGGCCGAAGGCGCGGTGTACGGCAGCTCCGACCGCTTTGCCGCGCAGCCGCGGTCGGGGCGCGTCGGCCCCTGGGACATCGCCGCCACCATCTTCTCCGCGCTAGGCGTCGATCCGGCCACCGAGTACATCGATCCGCAAGGCCGCCCGCTGGCCGTTTCGCTCGGCCAGCCGATTACTGGGCTCTATCGATAGCTGGGATTCGATGACGCTTTGAACCAGCCACTCAGCTATGATGTTGTTGAGGCGCGGCATCGTCAGCGCGAGGAAGCCACGAGCATGAGCACGATCGTGATTCAAGACAACGTCGTCATCCCGGCCTGGGTAGGCGACTTGGCGACGTTCCGGCGTTGGGCGCAATCGGAAGCGTTTCCGGAGCACGGCTGGGTTTCGTACCTGGGCGGCGAGATCTGGGTGGATCTGAGCATGGAACAGCTTTTCTCACACAACCAGGTCAAGACCCGGTTCGCCGTCGTTCTGGCCGGACTGGTCGATGCACAGCGGTTAGGCTACTTCTTCGGCGACCGCGCACTGTTGAGCAATCCTCGGGCGAATCTTTCAACCGAGCCGGATGGCATCTTCGTCTCTTACGCCGCAATCGAGACTGGCCGGTTAACGTTTTTAGCAGGCGCCGAATCAGGGTTTACCGAGCTGGAAGGCACTCCCGACATGGTATTGGAAGTGCTCAGTCCGACGTCCGTGCGGAAAGACACCGTGAAGCTCCGCGACTTGTACTGGCAGGCGGGGATTCCGGAGTACTGGCTGGTCGACGCCGGGCGGCCGACGGCATCATTGAACATTCTCCACTGGTCGGCTGATGGCTATGTCGCGGCCGATCCAATGGAAGGTTGGCTCCAGTCAGCCGTCTTCAATAGGCAGTTCCAACTCACGCAACAGACCGATCCGCTTGGCCATCCACAGTACCTCCTTGCGGTGCGCTAGCTTGGCGAGTGAATTTGTGATGCCGCACCATGAGCTCGCCCACCTGGAACTGCTGGCGGAAGTCGACGGCCTGCTCGACGAGTTGAAGCGCTGGGCCGGCCGGGCCCCCGATTGGCCGCCTGCCAGGCATGCCAGGGCCCTGGTCGAGCGCCTCAGCCAACGGGCAGCCAGCTTGCGCGTGCGGCTCGATGCCCCCCTGGTCGTCGCCACGCTGGGCGGCACGGGCACGGGCAAAAGCTCGCTGGTCAACGCGCTGGTCGGCAGCCAGGTCAGCGAGCCGGGCCGCCAGAGGCCGACCACCCGCAAACCCGTGCTGATCTGCCGCCCCGACATCAAGCCTGAACAGTTGGGCATCCGCCCCCACGACGTGCAGGTTGTGACGCGCGACTTGCCTGCCCTGCGCGACATGGTCCTCTTGGACTGCCCCGATCCGGACACCACCGAGGATCCGGAAGCCCCGGGCACGAACCTGGCCCGGCTGCGCGAGCTGTTGCCTCACTGCGACGTGCTGCTGGTCACTACGACCCAGCAAAAGTACCGCAGCGCCCGCGTCGCCACGGAGTTGGCCATGGCCGCCCCGGGAGCACGGCTGGTCTTTGTGCAGACCCACGCCGATACGGACGCCGATATCCGTGACGACTGGCGGCGCGTGCTCTCCGACGGGTACCAGGCGGGTGAGATGTTCTTGGTCGATTCCCCCACGGCCCTGGCCGAGGCCCAGGAGGGCTTGCAGCCGCGCGGCGAGTTCGGACGGCTGGTCGACTTTTTGTCCCGCGAACTGGCGGGCACCGCCGCGCGTCGCATCCGCCGGGTCAACTTCCTCGATCTTGCCGCGCAGACACTCTCGGCCTGCCGCGAGCGGATCGAAGCCGGTCTGCCGGCCGTCCAGCAGCTCGAAGCCGGATTGATCGAACAGCGAGCCCGCCTGGCCGGCCGGCTGGCGGCCCAGATGCGCGAAGAACTCTTGGGCAGCCGCCGCCCCTGGGAGAACCGCTTGCTCTACGAGATCGCCGCCCGATGGGGATTCAGCCCTTTCTCCTGCCTGCTGCGGCTGTACCAGGGGTTGGGCGGCCTGGTGTCCAGCGCGGCCTTGCTGCGGGCCCGCAGTGCGGCGCAGTTGGCGCTGTGGGGGGCGTGGGAAGGGGGCCGCCGCTGGCGCGGACGCCGGCAAGAGAGCCAGGCCGACGCCGCCACTGCGCGGGCAATCGCCCTGGGCTGGGACGAGGGCCAACTGCGGACCGCCGCCATCATCGTCGACGGCTATGCCGCCGAGGCGGAGCTGCCGCGCGATGAAGGCCAACTGGCCGTGGTCGGGCGCGAAGCGGCCGGCGCGGCCAGCGGCTTTGTCTCTGCTGCGTCGGCCGAGCTACAAGCCTTGGTCTCCCGTTTGGCTGGGCGGCACACTGGCTGGTTCGTGCGCTGGCGCTATGAACTGGCCTTGCTCCTCTTGCTCGGCCTGTTGTTGTACCGCTTCGGCCGGAATTTTTTCTACGATTCCTGGCTGGCCTACGAGCTGGGCCTGGCCGACCGACCGCAGAGTGTGCTGGGGACCGATTTCTTTATCGGGGCGGCTTTTGTTCTGCTCTTGTGGTGCGGCCTGCTGTTGTGGGCTTTTACATCGCGGCTTCGGCGAGGCATCCGCGCCGAGATCGAGGAGTTGGCCCAGCGCTGGAACAGTCCCAAGCTGGTGGCCGGCATCTTTGCGCGGCTCGAGGCCCAGTGCCGGGCCGTACAACTGTTTCACCAGGAACTCGAGCGTTTGGAAAACCGCATCCACGAGCTGCAACACCAACTGGAAACCAGCGAGACGCGGCTGGGGCACCGTGTCGCTTGAGGTTCCGCCGCGCGGTGCGGATTCGTCGTGTAAACAAACCTTGCGACGTCCTTCTCCTCCTTGACCGACGGCTTCGCGCCTGCTGCTGCGCTTCGCGGCCGACGCGCTGAGGATCTGATGAAGTTGGCCAGCGACTTCCGCCACCACAATTGAAGAGATTAAGCTGGGTTGCAGGTTTGACCGGCAACTGTACAAGGCAATCTGAAAAGATTGGCCAATTCCTGGGCTTTGGCATTCGGGGCAAATAGCGTGTCGTCCTTGGTGTGGACCGTAGACAACAGTGCCGCTAGTCGTTGTGACACTTCTCGGTTTATCAGCTCTGCGGTTTCGTCAAGAAACAGTTTCACGTACCACACGTCGCCCTTTGTGGGCCAGAGAAGCCGGGGCGAATCAACGGCCCTCTGTGTCAGCAACCGTAGCTTCAGAGCATCCGAACGCGTTACGACCCCAGCATTGTGGGCAATGGTATGCCTAAGCTGCCAAATGAGGCACATCAGTTCGTAACGATCTCTAAGAGCGATCGGATCCTGATTGGCAAGGGGAAACACGTAGAAAGTGCCGGTGCCAAAAGGATCAGCTAGAATCCTCCTAATCCTCTTGTTGGTCTCATCACAATCGCACCATGTCAGTGCCTCGCAGAGTGCTTTTCCCAAGCTCCTCTCCGCAAAGTGCATTGCGACCGCATTTCCCTTCGGACTAAATACATCGAGCCTGCCGTCTACGACATATGCTGCGATGTGATTAATGCACTCGGCACCGATCTCCTTCAAGAACCGTTCAAAAGATTCAACTAGCCCGAGCAACACCATTGTAGAAAGGCGTCGGATATGGCGTTCGTATGACGCTCGATAGACGCTAACCTCCGACAGATTCCTTTCTATGTAGAGGAGCAGATTCCATGCATCATTCGCGGAGCGGCGGTAGTGCTGGGCTGGAACTCCCGACTCTTGTGGAAGGGGGACTGAATGACTTGGGATACGCTTCAGGTAGGTGTCGAAGTTGATGGGGGGTTTTGGCATTGCTACTCTTCGTCGTCAAGACTCAGACTGCTTTCGCCCGTTTCTTTATCCTCAATCAGAATCCAATCGATTTCCGGGTTACCTTCCCAAGTCAACTGGAAAACCCTGTCATCGTGTTCATCAACGTAAGCAACCTCATCAAGTTGCTCTGCCGTGAGCATGTCTCCCTTTGCGCTGGGTTCGGGCCGTGAATCAAGGAGCAAAAGACCTCCATTAACCTTTCTCACGGCGTCCGCAATCTCGTCCGGTGGGCAGGGAAAATCAAGCCGTTCGGTCAACAGAGGATCACCGTCAACGCTCCACCAAGAGTGCTCTGGTTGCTGATCGAGCCACTTCGCTAGTTCGGTGGAATGCAACCGAAAATGGGGCAACTGCCGAATATGTAAGGTCGACCCCGTCATCACCTCGATCTCCTCGTCCACGGAGGAAGCGTCCCCCTCGACGTGCTTCTTGCGAGCAATGACCACTACCCTGATTCTACTCGAACTAGCCAGTCCTTCAACCCAGGTTAGTTCAGCAAAAAGAGAAACAACCCCGTCCCGTCTCTTGTCGCCGTGTACTCTTTTGGACGGTGAAGGAGGAAGCGGAGGGGAGCGGAGTTCCCGCTTTCCGGTTACAATCGGGGATACCAACCGGACCAAGCCCGTTCTCGACCGGACGCCGACTCTTGATGCACGAAGACTACATGCGGCTGGCACTGGCGGAGGCCCAACAAGCTTTCGACGAAGATGAGGTGCCCATCGGCGCTGTGATCGTGCACGACGAGCGGGTGATCGCTTCGGCCCATAATCAGCGCGAGCAACTGCGCGACCCGACGGCTCACGCCGAAATGATCGCGATCACCCAGGCGGCCGAAGCCATCGGCTCGTGGAGACTCGACGACTGCCTGCTGTACGTGACACTCGAGCCCTGCCCCATGTGTGCCGGAGCCATTCTGCAGGCTCGCATCCCATGGCTGATCTACGGCGTTGCCGATCCCAAGGCAGGCGCGGTCCACACGCTCTACCGGCTGCTGGCCGACGCGCGTCTGAACCATCGCTGCCAGACCGCCAGCGGAGTTCTGGCCGAGCAGTGCGGCGATATCCTCCGCCGCTTTTTCCAGCGCAAGCGATCGCTCGGACAGAAATGAAGCCGTAGTAGGCTGCTCCACTCGCCCAGCAAGTGGACGACCCTACCTACCCTGGCGAGCCCCCCCGCGCCGGCTTAGAATCGAGCGCGCTCTCTCGCGCCCATTCCCGGACACCATGAAAGGACAACGCATGACACCGCTCACCCGCAGGACGTTTTTGGGTTCCACCGCCGCCGTGGCCTCCACCGCGGCCATGGCCATGGCAGCCGACGACGCGGACCAAGACACCAGCAGCTTGGGCCGCACGCCGCACACCAGGTTCGCCGTAAACGTCGAGATGTGGTGGCGGAAACTCGACTTTCTGGATCGGATCCGCAAGGCGGCCGAATTCGGGTTTCCGGCGATCGAGTTCTGGCCCTGGCGCGACCGCGATATCGACGCCATCGCCGGCCTGAGCGAGGAGCTGAACCTGGCGATCGCCCAGTTCACGGCTTGGCCGTTCAATCCGGGCATGAACGATCCGGCCAATCACGACGCGGTGGTCAAGGAAGTCGAAGCGAGCTGCCGCGTGGCCCAACGGCTCAAGTGCAAGAAGATGACGGTGGTGGGCGGAAACGACCAGCCGGGCATGACCCAGCGCCAGATGCACGCCAACATTATCAAGGCGCTCAAGCGGGCCGCTCCGATTGCCGAGCAGCACGACGTGATGCTGATCC
>JBBDNX010000160.1:3397-6427 GCA_040877345.1 Pirellulales bacterium | reverse complement strand
GAGGTTCGAGTCGGAAGGGCAGATAAACGTCGAGACCCACTTCTTCGACGCCGGCTCGTTCACCGGGTCGTTCCAGGCCAGGTCGTAGTTGATCAGGTCCTTGAGATTCCCCTTTTCGATATAGGGCAGCAGCCGGGCTTGAACCGAATAGCCCAGCCCGCCCAAGCCCGTGAATCCAGAGGCAAAAATACCGCCCGGCGGAAACCGCTTGTGGGTGTCGTGATAGACCTGCAAACCCAGGCCAATCTGCTTCAGGTTGTTGTTGCACTGCGTGCGGCGGGCCGACTCCCGGGCCGCTTGCACGGCGGGCAACAACAGCCCGATCAGGATGCCGATGATGGCGATCACCACCAACAGCTCCACCAGTGTGAACGCATGACGAGAGCGATGCATGAGACGATCCTCCAGAGAAAAACAACGAATGAGAAGTAATTAATAAACAGCGAACATTTCAACGCGATGGCAATCCATAACGCCGGCATGCGCATGTCCGATCACGCCGGGGCCGTGCGCATCGGCCGCGCAACAGTGAAGCGGACTGAGTCGATCCGTGCGCCAGCCGCCGTCTCAAGCACCAGCCACGGCTGCGCTACGCCATCCTGCCAGTATCGGCATTCCAGCGGGCTCGCGCAGCTACTTGCGGCGCCCAAGTCGAGGCGGCTGTCGCGGGACAGCGATTGCGCCGCGGACCCGATAGCCGCGCGCATCGGAAAAATGCCAATGGCAGAACCCGTGCATGCGCTGGCTCGAGCGGCGGCCCGCTGACACCAAAATCCTGCCCAAATCAAGGCTGCCGGCGGCAACGCTGTTAGTCGTGGAGTCGACTAACGGCCGTGCCGCGGGGGACGGTCGATGCGGAGTGGAAAACCGTCCGAAGTGTGAACCCATGCGCAGCTTACGGCACGGGCGAATGAGATGGCTTTGTCCAGCCTGCCTGCCCCGAGAAAGACATATTGATCGCTGCTGCCGTTTCGAACTGAGGGCTGCGGCGAGGCGGGCGCGGGATTGTGGCGGTGGCATTCGGGGCCATGACAGCCCGGCGCGGTTGGTCCAAGGGGCAGCTCCAATCCGAGCAATCGATTGTCGTACGGGATCCAATTCTCAATTGGCCCGTTGGCATGCCCACCCACCATGACATAATCGCCGCACGTCGCCAGGGCCTGCTGGGTTCCAACCGAGCTCAAGGCCAACAGGGCCGCACCAGCCACCAGTCTTGAAATGAACCGACCCGCAGGCCGAAGAGGCCTGGACCAGCGGGAACGGTGGGTCTGCGATGGATACATAAACTGACAGCGAGTCGAGTGCGAAAGACCCCGAATGCACTTTCGCGAACGCATACTGCCAAGAGCGTAAAGGATAATTCAGGCCGAGTCAACAAAAAAGCATGCCGACCTAATAAATGCTCCACAGGCCGGGTGTGGCCAGCTCGACCAGGTGATTGTCGGGGTCGCGGAAGTACAAGCTCACGCCGCCCCCCGGCCAATCGACCCGGCTCTCAATCGCCACTTGCTCCGACGAGAGCCAACGCTCCCAGGTTTCCAGCTCGTCGGCGGCGATCGCGAAAGCAAAGTGCAGCGTGCCCCTCCCATCGTGCGGCGGGATCACCCCGCCGGACAGCCGGGTGGGACGCGCCGACCCGCCCCGCTCGAATAGCAACAACACCTGGCGGCCCGCCACGTCGAAGGCAGAGAAGTTGGCCTCGCTCACCAGGCGGCGAAAGCCGAAGACGCGCTGGTAGAACTCGGCCGAGCGGCCCACGTCGGCCACGTACAGGGCACTCTCCAGCAGGCCGTTGACGGTGGGCATGGGTTAGGCTCCGCCGACTGTTATTTCGGCCGCCCTCCAGCGGTCTGTCAGGCTCCGATTTGATCACGCTGGGCGTGACAAGCTGCCTCACGCCCCAGCGTGATGGCCACTCTGGGCTGGGAAGCCGCTACTACTACTTTTTGTCTGAGGGTTTACCGGGCTCGATGGGCGTATCGTCCGCGTTTCCCCACTCAGACCAGCTCGCATAGTAGTTGCGCACGTCGCGGGCGCCCATCAGCTCCAGCCCGAATGCCATCACGGAAGCCCGGCCGCCGCTTTGGCAATGGGCCACTGCCGGCTGCTCCAGATCGATGCCCGCCGAATCGAACAGCTCGCGAAGCTGGTCTGGGCCCTTGAACCGCTGGCTTTCCGGATCGACCAGGTCGCTCCATTCCAGGTGCGTCGCTCCAGGTATCGCGCCGGCCCGCTTGTTGTTCAGTTTTTCAGTGCCGCAGAACTCTCCCTCCGAGCGCGCGTCGACCACCTGCAGCTTGCCGGAGGCGCCCGAAAGCGAGTCGAGCAGCAGGTCCTTCGTCGCCAGCCGCTTTGCCCGCGCCCGGGCCCGGAACTCGGCCTGCTTGGGTCGGGAGGCCTCGGTCTCGATGGGCAGATTGCCCGATTGCCAACCGGCCCAGCCGCCGTTCAAGAGCCGCGCGTCGTCGACGCCCCAATAGCCAAGAATCCACCAGATCCGGGCAGCGTCTTTGTTCGAGCTGTTATCGTAGACAACCACCTTCGATTGCCGGTCGATGCCCGCTCCGCCGATCCGCCGGCTCCAACCCTCACTGTCCTGGCCATCGCCGAAGGCCTTGGCCCAGGCGGAGGCATCGACCCACACGGCGCCCGGCACGTGCCCCTCGTCGTACTGCCGCCGCGGACGCGCATCGAGAATGACAAATTGCTCCGCGACTTCGGCCTTGGCCAAATCGGCCGGCTCGATCAGCAGCTCGGCCCGAGGATAGGCGTCGTCTCCGGCTGCCTGTCCTGCTTGAATCAACCCCATCAGCACCCCCGATAGTAACACGAAACTCATTGTTCAGTCCCCTTCTACTGGGTTCGCGCGGCGATTGACAACCGTCGCGGCGGCGCCGCAACCTGCGGAGTATCCAACGAACCGATTGTACCCCGTCGCGGCCTGGGCGGCGAGCTAGCGGAAAATTGCCGGAGCTAAGGTCGGGGCCGCACGGCGGCAAAGCGCTGATCAGGTCATTTTGGCTGCTCTAG
>JBBDNX010000160.1:0-3387 GCA_040877345.1 Pirellulales bacterium | reverse complement strand
GCCTGAATTCTGGCGAGTTTTCAGCTACGGCGCGCCAGAAGCGCGAATCCTGGCGAATCCAGCTACGGCTAGTGCTAGTGCATGGGGCAATGGGCCGGTCCGCCGGGCTCGTCGAAATCCTCCGGCTCGATCTGGATCGTGACGTGGTGGATGCCGAACCGTTCGGCCAGCATCGCCGACAACGAGCGGAGCAGTACCGCGGGCGGCGGCTCCTGGCCGGCCACGACGTGGGCCGAAAGGGCATCCAAACCGCTGGTGATCGTCCAGATGTGCAGGTCGTGCACGCCCAACACCCCAGGCACGCGGCCGATTTCGGAGCGGACCTCGTCGACGTCGATGCCGTGCGGCGCGCTCTCCATCAGCACGGCCACCGCTTCGGCCAAAAGCCGCCACGATGAGTAGATGATCAGAATCCCGATCAAGGCCGAAACCAGCGGGTCAGCCCAGTTCATCCCGAAAGCCCACACCAGAACCCCCGCGACAATGGTCCCCAAGCTTCCCAGGGCATCGGAGAGCACGTGCAGCCATGCTCCGCGCACGTTCAGGTTGTGGTGCCTGCCGCCCCCGAGGATCCACAGGCCGATCAGGTTCACCGCCAAGCCGCCGACCGCAACTCCCATCATCAGGGCCCCTTCGACCTCGGGAGGCTGGCGGATGCGGTGGTAGGCCTCGATGAAGATAAATACGGCCACCGCCACCAACGTGGCCCCGTTGGCCAGGGCCGCCAGGATCTCGGCGCGGTGGAATCCGTACGTGCTGCGTGCCGTTGCCGGCCGGCGGGCGATCCAGATGGCAAACAGGCTCAGGCCCAGCGCCGCCACGTCGGAGAACATGTGTCCCGCGTCGGCCAAGAGGGCCAGCGAGTTGCTCAACAGGCCTCCCACGATCTCGGCCACCATGTAGGCGGCCGCCAGCGCCAGCGTCCAGGCCAACCGGCTGGCGTTCGTGGCCGCGTGATGGTGGTGGTGTGATGCCATGGGGCGACGGCGGGTGGGCTGGCCGGGAATGCTTGCGGCCGGGTCGCCACCAGATTACGTGGATCCGGGCTGGGAAACGAGGGCAAAAATGGACCCCTGCCGCCGGCCCTGGCGTGCTGGACGGCGGGCAGGCATTGGGTAGACTTGCGGAGGCGAAGGAACCGCCCCGCCCAAACACGGAGGGTAGATCGCCCATGCCCGTACTCGACTGGATTGGCAAGCAGGCTGTTTGCAGCCATCACCTTCATGTTGCCTGCCGATCACTGAAGCGCGACGACCGCCATTCGGTGGACAATCCGCGGGCGCAGACCGGCGAGGGTCTGGACGGAAACATGCTGGTCCAGGCCGACAATCTGCTGGCGCTCAAGGCGCTGTTGCCGCACTTTGCAGGCAGGGTGAAATGCGTCTATATCGATCCTCCCTACAACACGGGCCGCGGCGACTGGATTTATAACGACGCGGTCGACAGCCCGCCGATCCGTGCCTGGCTGCGCGAGCTGGCGGGGAGCAAGGCGGACGCGATGTCGCGGCACGACAAGTGGTTGTGCATGATGTATCCCCGCCTCGAGTTGCTCAAGGAGCTTTTGCACCCCGACGAGGGGTTGATCTTCGTGAGCGTCGACGACACCGAGGCGGCCCACCTGCGGCTGGTGATGGGCGAGGTGTTCGGAGCGGCGAACTGGCTGGCCACGCTGACGCGGCGGGCGATGCACACGGTGCGGAATTCGAGCCGCGATTTCAACGCCAACACCGACTACGTCGTTGCTTTCGCCCGCAACAAGGCCTGGTTCGGGGCCGAGCGCGCGAGGTACCTGCGGGTGCCGGCCGACAAGACCTCGGCGTATCCGCACGACGACCAGGATGGCAAGGGGGCGTACAAGCTCGATCCGCTGCACGCCCGCAACTACTATCGGCCCTACCAGCACGTGTTCGGCAACGGCGTGTGCTGGTCGGCGCCGCCGGGTACTTATCCGCGCTACGCGGTCGAAACGCTGAGGAAAATGGAGGCCGACGGGGGGATTTCCTTTGGCGGCCGCCGGCCGCGGGCCAAACGGTACTTAAGCCAGGTACAGCCGGGCCGGCCGCCGGACACGCTGTTGAGCCCCAAGGACGTTGGTTTCAACAAGGACGGGACGGTGCTGTTGCGCGAGATGCTGGGAGGCGGCGCGTTCCCGCAGCCCAAGCCCCTGAAGCTGATCCAGTACCTGCTGTCGATGGTACGCGATCCGGAGGCAGTCGTGCTCGATTCGTTTGCCGGCAGCGGGACGACCGGGCACGCGGTGCTGGCCATGAACCACGCGGACGGCGGCCAGCGGCGGTTCATCCTGGTGGAGATGGAGCCGCAGATCGCCCGCCAGGTCACGGCCCGGCGGCTGGAGCTTGCCATCCGCGGCTACACCCCCACCACCAACGGGTCGGCCGCCGTGGCCGGCCTGGGCGGGGGTTTCGGGTACTACACGCTGGCCGGGTAAAGACCAACAAGTACGACGAGGAAACCACAAAGAACACAAAGGGCACAAAGAGAAGGAAGAGAGAGGTTGGACGGCAGAGGACCCCTTGAATGCCGTCGCGCAGGAGAGGAACTCCTTCCGAGCGCTGAAAGCGGCTCATATTCCACACACTGATTCTTGCCCTCTTTGTGTTCTTTGTGTTTTTTGTGGTTCGTTCTTTGCGTTCTTCGTCGTTCGTCCTCGTAGCGTTTCATGGCTCTTTTGTTCTTTGTGGTTTTTCCCTTTTTTATTGATTATTCCTCCTCCTCGCGGAGGCGGGCCAGGATGCTGTAGTCCTCCAGCGTGGTGGTGTCGCCGATCGTCTCCTTGCCGGCGGCGATGTCGCGCAGCAGCCGGCGCATGATCTTGCCGCTGCGCGTCTTGGGAAGCGCGTTGGTGAACCGCACGTCGTCCGGCTGGGCCAGCGCGCCGATTTCCTTGCGGACGTGCTTCTTCAACTCCTCGCGCAGACCTTCCCCCGCTTCGCCTCCCTTCAAGGTGACGAACACCGCCACCGCCTCCCCCTTGAGTTCATCGGGGCGGCCCACGGCGGCGGCCTCGGCCACCAGCGGATGGCTCACCAGCGCACTCTCGATCTCGATCGTGCTCAAACGATGACCCGCCACGTTGAGCACGTCGTCGATCCGGCCCATGATCCAGTAGTAACCATCGGAGTCGCAACGGGCGTTGTCGCCGGTGAGGTATTTGTGCGGCACCTTGCTCCAATACTGCTCGCGGTAGCGCTCGTCGTCGCCCCAGATGCCCCGCAGCATGGCGGGCCATGGCCGCGTGATCACCAGCCAACCGCCTTGGCCCGCCGCCACCGGCTCGCCGCGCTCGTCGACGATCTCCGGCACGATGCCCGGCAGCGGCTTGGTGCAACTGCCCGGCTTGGTGGGGATGGCGCCGGGCAAAGGGGT
>JBBDNX010000159.1:0-1245 GCA_040877345.1 Pirellulales bacterium | reverse complement strand
TACGACCTGGAGCTAACGGCCGCCGTCAGCCAGGCGGTGACGATTCCGGTCGTGGCGAGCGGCGGGGCCGGTCGCCCCGAGCACCTGGCCGAGGCGATCCAGGTGGGCAAGGCCGACGCGGCCTTGGCGGCGAGCATTTTTCATTTTGGCCAGTACAGCATTCAAGAGACGAAGCGGGTGATGGCGGAGCGGGGGATTCCCGTGCGGCTCAGTGCCTAGCGTGGAGGCGCGCCATCCCCTCGATTGAGAGTCCTACCCAAGCAACCGGAGAAGATCGAAGCATGGCCACTGCGCCCGACGCGATTGTGGAAAGGTTCGTGCACAAGCGCGAGGAACTGGAGATCGACAAGTTGTTCCGGGCCTTGGTGAAGTTGGGAGGGAGCGATCTGCACTTGAAGGCGGAGCGCGCGCCCATTGTACGGGTGAACGGCACGTTGCGCCCGCTAAGCCGGCCGCCGATCGACGATGAAGAGATGGTCCGGATCACGTTTCCGATGCTCAATGACCGCACCCGCCGGATTTTCGAGGAGTGCGGGGGGACCGACTTTTCTCACACGGTCGACGTGGACGGCAAGCAGTGGCGGTTCCGGGTGAACCTGTTGCAGCAATTGGGCCACGTGGGCATGGTAGCCCGCAAGGTGAATCAATGGATCCCGGATTTCGAAGGGCTGAACTTGCCGCCGAGCATGGTCGACCTGTGCAAGTGGAGCCAGGGGATGGTGCTGTTGGCGGGCGTGACCGGTTCGGGCAAGAGCACGACGATTGCCTCGATGCTCGATTGGATCAACCACAACTATCGCAAGCACATCCTGACTCTCGAGGATCCGATCGAGTTCGTGTTCACCGAGGACAAGTGCCTGATCAACCAGCGGGAGATCGGGCTGGACGTCAAGGACTTCAGCATCGGCATGAAGCACGCGGTCCGCGAAGACCCGGACGTGATGCTGGTGGGGGAGATGCGGGACGAGGAAACGTTTCTCACGGCGATTCAAGCGGCCGAGACCGGTCACCTGGTGTTCGGTACGATCCATTCCTCCACCGCGCCCTCCACGATCGGCCGGATTCTCGACTTGTTCCCGCGCAACATGCACTCATCGCTGCGCAGCGCCATTGCCATGAACATGAAGGGGATCGTCGCTCAGAAGCTGCTGCCCTCCATCAAGGAGGGAGTCGGGCGAGTGCCGACGGTCGAGATCATGACGTTCAATGCCACGGTCCGCAAGCAGATTCTGGAAGAATCGGACG
>JBBDNX010000158.1:0-6472 GCA_040877345.1 Pirellulales bacterium | reverse complement strand
GTCCACGAGGCGATTGCTTCGGCCGCCATTTACGGAGCGTGCCTGGGCGCGACGGTCGACCAGATCGAGTCGGCCCTGGGGCTCGTCGTTGCCCACTACGTGCCGTTCCGGGCGATCCGCGCGGGCAAGCAACTGTCGGACTCAAAAGGGGCGTCGGCGGCCTTCAGCGCCGAGATGGCGGTTGCCAGCGTCCGCCGCGCCATGCGAGGCTTCGTGGGTCCGGCCGACATCTTCCGCAACCCGGAGGCCATCTTCTGCTTGTTCGGGCGTCCCGCCGCCGATTCGAGTCCCTTCGATTTGCAGTTGGCGACCAGCGGCAGCGACTTCGCGGTGATGGGCATGCACTTCAAGCTGGGTCTCTACGAGCACCAGTCGGCCGGCGCCATCCAGGGTTTGATGGATTTGTTCGAGCGTTATCCGGCTCTCGTGGACGACGCCGGCCTCCTGCGCCGCGTGCGGATCACGATCTACGAGCCGGCCTTCGGCATCATCGGCGACGCCGCCAAGCGCGACCCGCGCACGCGGCAAAGCGCCGACCACTCGATGGTCTACATTATCGCCACGCTGCTGCGCAAAGCGTTCGAAACGCGGCGAGCCGGTTGGCGCGACTTGATGCTGGTGCCGGCGGACTACGACGATGCCGGCCTGTTTCATCCACTGACCCGCGCCATCATGGAAAAGATCGAGTTTCGCCACGGCGGCCGGGCGTACGACGAAAAGTACCCCGACGGCATCCCCACGTCGGTCGAGATCGACCACGAGGCGCTGGGCTCGCTATCGAGCGGCCTGGTGATGTACCCGATGGGGCACGCGCGCTCGGCGTCTCCGGGACTGGACGAGCTGCTGGAGCACAAGTTCCGGCTGCTGGCATCGTTGGGCGTGGCCGACCCCGATCTGCTCCGGCAGCGGCTGACCAACCTGGTCCAAAAGTCGCCCGCCAAAATCGCCGACCTCTATCGGTTCGAGTTGAAGGAGGAATGAGGAATGAGAAGTCGAAGGAGGAGCGTCTCTTCTCTCCACATGTGAAAAATGGGGATAAGTCCAATTGTTCGTAAGGAAAAATGGGGATAAGTCCAATTGTTCGTCACTTGGCGCATTCGTAAGGACAAATGGGGATAAGTCCAATTGTTCGTCACTTGGCGCATTACTCACAGTGGTGCCGCCGTCAAAAATTGGACTTATCCCCTTTTTTCCAAGCTTATCCCCTTTTTTCCAAGCTCGCCGAGACCCGGAGTGTGGACGCCCCAGCCCGGACCCGATCGAATGGGGATAAGGATCGAATGGGGATAAGTCCAATTTGTTCGGGTCACTTGGCGTTGCACTGGGTGCCGCAGCTCCGATATTGGACTTATCCCAGACTTATCCCCTTTTTTCATTCATGGGTCACTCACTTGGCGGCTCCAGCGGTCGAACACGCCGAAATGCCGGCATCGGCTCGTGCCAGAAAAGACGTTCAATTTCCAAATGCTCTGACTTGCCGTCCGCGACCGCGAAGCGAAGCAACCATTCATCGTCGGGCGGGAAGCTGAGCTTGCCGCGAAACGTGTCATGCTCCCAATGACGGAGCGTCGCAACGATGTTCGGACCAAATTGCATCCGGAGCGATCCCTCTTCCTCCCGGATTTCCAGCTTGCCGTAGAGGTCGCAGTCGTAGCTTCCGGCGTACCCGGTCAACGGAAGTGAGGGCGTCGTGTCGTTGGCCCGCCTTGCGTCCAGGCGATCGTTTTTTGCTTTCGCCTCGGCCTGTGGTTTTCCTTCGGCGATCTCTACCCAGTCCCGATTGGTCCACGTTCTAGGGAAACCGAGCAGGCGATCGAAGACATCGTGCATCAACATGGCGGCGATTCCCGACGGGCGATTCGCCAGAATCACGACGCCGATGTTCTCCTCCGGCATCATGGCGGCGATCGCTCCCGACGACCCGGTGTGGTAAACGACCTTTCGCCCTCTCCAGTCGCGCAAATGCCAGCCATAGCCGCAGCCGTAGAAGAGACGCACATATGCGAAGTATGGCTTCGGCTGGACGGGGAATACACTGTGCGGTGCAAACATCTCTCGAACCGTTGACATCCGCAGCATCCTTCGACCGTCGAGTTCTCCCTCGTTCAGATACATCTGCAGAAAGCGGGCCATATCCACAACGTTGGATTGGATCGCCCCGGCCGGCGCGACGGCATCATGGAGGCGGCGGAATCCCTCACCCGCGTCCGGGTTCCACATCGGATCGGGGATCACTTGCCCGTCGCGCAGCACATGTGGCGTGGCAACGTTATCCCGCCCCTCGAGCTCTCGCGGACTGGTGCGCGTCCCGCTCATGCCCAGCGGCTGTAGAAGGCGCTCTCTGAGGAACGTGTGCCAGGATTCCTGGGTGACACGTTCCAGCACTTCCCCCGCGGTCGTGACCAGGTGATTGTTGTAACCATACCGGCTGCGAAAAGGAGCCACTGGCTTCATGAACCTCAGGCGGCGTATGATTTCCGCCCGGTCATAGTCGCCGCGGTAGGCAACCAAGTCAGCCGTTTCCAGTCCTACCCGATGCGAGAGGAGGTCGTTGATCCGTACGTCCTTGGTGAGGAACGGATCATAAAGCTCGAACTCCGGCAGGTGCTTGACGACCGGATCGCTCCACGCCAGCTTCCCCTCTTCAACAAGCAACGCCAGGCACGTGGCGGTGAAGACCTTCGTGACCGAGGCAATCGGAAAAATCGTCTCGCCGTCAACCGGGGCCTCCTCCCCGGCTCGACGGATACCGTAGCCGCGGGCGTGAACAACCTTCCCGTCCTTCACGATGGCGATGGCCATTCCCGGCGTCTTCAATTCCGCCAGCGCTCCGTCGGCAAACGCATCGAATCCCACTAGAGGATCATCGGGCTCGTCCGCGCGCACGGCAAAGGCCGCGAGCAGCAAAACGACGAGTCCAGGAATTGCGAGTCGGTGCGATGACATGTGGCGCCTAAGGAAGCGGTTGACGTCGGTTTTAGCGAGTTGGCGGGGATGCCTGCACCCTGGAATACGAGGAAACGGCGCATCCAGCAGACGCAAGTGCGTGCGGTTCGGCTGTAAATGGCGGACTACATTCGGAATTGGACCACCGGAACAGCCGCTGGTCAATCACCAGCCATCCGTCGTGCCCCGCGCCGGATGACCGCCACCTGCATGCTGTGGGTATCGACTCGGCCGGTGTAGATGTCCAGGGCACTACGCCAAAGGACCAAACAATTGGACTTATCCCCTTTTTTCATTCAGATCGCGGGAAGCGCGGCCATCCTGGGTCGGCTGGCCCAGCAACGACGGCCTCCAATTGGCTGGCATCTGCACACTGGTCTCTGGACTTTGCACTCGGATTCCTGTTTTCTGGTCTCTGGTCCTCTGGCTTCCGGTCTCCGGTCTCTGGTCTGTTGAACGAATCATGAGCGAGCAAAGCGAGTGCTGCGGCCTGTTGCTCGTGGACAAGCCGGCCGGGCTCACGTCGCGCCGCGCGGTCGACTGGGTGCAGCGGCTGGTGCGGCCCTCGAAGGTGGGGCACGCCGGAACGCTCGATCCGTTGGCCTGCGGCCTGCTCGTGCTGTGCGTCGGACCCGCCACGCGATTGATCGACTACGTGCAGCGGATGCCGAAGCGATACCTGGCAACCTTCTTGCTGGGCCGACACAGCCCCACGGAGGACGTTGAGGGCGAAGTAACGCTGCTCGAGCAGGCGCCGGCGCCGCGACTCGACGAAATCCATTGTGCTGCGGGTCGGCTCGTGGGTCGCATCCAGCAGCGGCCATCGGCCTTTTCGGCCTTGAAAGTGGAAGGGCGGCGAGCTTACGATCTGGCCCGGCAGGGCAAGCCGGCCGACCTTTCGCCCCGGCCCGTCGAAGTCCATGGAATCGAAGTGCTGCGGTACGACTACCCAGAACTCGTGCTCGACGTGCGCTGTGGCAAGGGGACATATATCCGCGCGCTGGGCCGCGACCTGGCCGAATCGTTGGGCACCGCGGCCGTGATGTCCGAGCTGGTGCGGACGGCGATCGGGCGTTTCGACCTGGCCGGGGCATGCCGCCCCGACGAGATCTCGGCCGAAACGCTGCCGCAGCGGCTGTTGCCCGCCCAGGTAGCGGTCGAGGATCTTCCTTCCGTGCAGTTGTCCGCGGCCGAGTTGAAGCGGGTGATGAACGGCCTGCCGATCGACCGAGTCGTAGACGGTGCGCCGGCCGAAATAGCCGCCCTCGATCCCGATGGCCGGCTAGTCGGCATTCTCAAGCCCCGCGGCCCCGGTCAACTGACGCCGCTGCTCAACCTGCGCACCTCGTAGAACGGAATAGGAAGAGACGGCTCGGTTCTAGCGCCTGTAGGGATTCCTCCGGCTGTTCTGGGCTGCTCTGGCGGGCAAATGGCGCGGGCAGCCGCCAGCGAAGTGGCGAGCGGCTGGCCGGGCTGCCGAATGACTTTATAGCCGCCTGGCTGCACTGGCCGGCGCGGCTCGATGGATGCGCGTGTCGGGCATGGACGGGCCCCTCTCGGTTGCCCCTTGCTTCTTGGTCCAAGCGGCCAGGACACTCGATGCTCGAACAACGCAATCTCAAGCTCGATCTGGCGGCGCTGGCGCTGTTGGCCCTGACCGTCCTCCTGGCCGTTTCGCTCGCCACCTACAGTCCCGCCGATCCGCCCAGCACGCTCGTCTATCCGGCCGCCGCCGAGCTCAACAATGCCTGCGGCAGGGCCGGCGCGCTCGTGGCCGCACTGCTCTTGGAAGGGCTGGGCATCGGCGCCTATTACCTCGTGCTTTCGCTGATGGTTCTCGATGGCGCGCTGCTGGGCGGGCGCAAGGTGCGCGAACCGTGGCTGCGCGGTTTCGGCTGGGGACTTTCGCTCGCCGGGCTGGCCACCCTGGCCGCACTGGCACTGCCAGGCTGGTCGCCCGGACCGGTCATCGGGGCGGGCGGATACCTGGGAGCCACGGGACGAGGCCTCCTGGAAATGCACTTTGCCAGCGCGGGCGCCTACATCCTGGTGTCGAGCCTGATCGTGGGCGGCCTGTTGCTGTCGACCGACTACGTGCTCATCCGGCTGTCGGCCCGGTTGGTGTCGATGCCCGCCAAGGCAGTCGGCCGGACCGCGGCCGTGGCGGGCCGCACGCTCCGGCAACGCCAGCGGCCAAACACGATGGCGGCCCGCGACGAGACTTCCGCAGCGAGCGGATCCCTGCAGGTCCGCATTGGCAGGCGCCGCATGGAAGCGATCGAGGATGACGATGAGCTCCAGGACGATGCCGACGAGCTGGCGGAATCGCCGGATGCACTGTCGGGCGAAGCCACGCGGTCGATCGCCGAGCCCAGATCGTCGGCCTCCCAGCCGCGCGGCGGTTCCCGGATCGAGCCCCGGTTCAAGGCGCCCGCCAAGAAGTCGGAGCGGGAAGAAGTGATGGAGGAGCTGGATGCGGCCAGCCGGACCGAGGACCCGTTGGACTACGAGCTGCCCTCGATCGACCTGTTGTTGGAAAGCGAGCCTTTTGCCTACGAGGAACAGGAGAAAGAGGTCCGCCGCAAAGCCAAAATCCTGGAAAAGACGTTCGCCAGCTTCGGCTTCAACGTCAAGGTCGTCGAGATCGAGACGGGCCCCGTGATCGCCCAGTTCGAGGTCGAGCTGGAAGCCGGCCTGCGGTTGTCGAAGATCACCAGCCTGGCCGACGACGTGGCGATTGCCCTGCGCGTGCCCAGCGTGCGGATCGTGGCGCCGATTCCGGGCAAGAACACGGTCGGCATCGAGGTGCCCAACGCCGAGCGGCAACTGGTCCGCTTGCGGGAGGTGATCGAGGAGGCCAACGGCAAGGTCCAGAAGATGCGGATCCCCATCTTCCTCGGCAAGGACGTAGCGGGCAATCCGCTGGTGGCCGACCTGACCAGCCTGCCCCACCTGTTGATCGCCGGCCGCACCGGCACCGGCAAGAGCGTCTGCCTCAACACGATCATCGTCTCGATGCTGATGACGCGGCGCCCCGACGAGGTGCGGATGCTGTTGATCGACCCCAAGATGGTCGAGCTGAGCCCGTACAAAACGCTGCCCCACTTGATGCACCCGGTGGTGACCGACATGCGCAAGGCCGAGGCGATCCTGGCCTGGGCCGTGGAAAAAATGGAGGAGCGCTACGCGCTGCTGGCCCGGGCGGGCGTGCGGCATATTGCGGGATACAACCAGTTGGGCGAAGAGGAGCTGATGGACCGGCTGCAGCCGGAGTCGGACGAAGAGCGCAAGCAGATCCCCACGCACCTGCCGTACATCGTGATGGTGGCCGACGAGATGGCCGACCTGATGATGACTTCGGCCAAGGAAGTCGAGACGCACATCATCCGGCTGGCCCAGAAGAGCCGGGCGGTCGGCATCCACCTGGTGCTGGCCACGCAAAAGCCGACGGTCGACGTGATCACCGGCCTGATCAAATCGAACCTGCCGGCCCGGATCGCGTTCCAGGTGGCCAGCCGGACCGACA
>JBBDNX010000157.1:0-6478 GCA_040877345.1 Pirellulales bacterium | reverse complement strand
TCGCCGCGCAGCGTGCCGCCGGCCCCGAAGTGGCCATCATTGACCTCGGTTACATTTTCAAGAACCACGTTCGCTTCAAGATGATGACCGACGACCTGCGGGCCGACGTGGACCAGGCGGAGGTCGACATCAAGGCGGCCAAGGGGGCACTCGAGAAGCTGGCCCAAGGACTGGAGAGTTATCGCAAGGGGAGCGCTGAGTACAAGTCGCTGGAAGAGGAGGTTGCCAGGCGGCAATCCGACTTGAAGCTTCAGGTCAATGTGCAGAAGCGCAACTTCGTGGAACAAGAGGCCAAGAACCTCTACTCCGTCTACCAGGAAGTCGTCGAGCGCGTGAAGTACTATGCCGACCAGAACGGCGTCGCCCTGGTACTGCAGTTCAACGGCGATCCGATCGAGCAGATCGACGCGCCGGGCGTACAGAGCCAACTGAATAGAATGGTGGTCTATTACAACCGGGCGATCGACATCACGCCGATCATCCTGGAAGAGCTCAATGCCAGCGTGCCACGCCGTCCAGCCGCGCCGGTTGGCCCGTCGACCGGGCCCAGGCAAGGCGTGCCGCTCAAGCGATAGGCTCAGCGGGACGGCCGGGCCGCATGGCTCGCGCCGGCACGTCCGCGGTCGTTCATTTGTCACCGGCTCCAGGATGTATGGTCTACCGATTCAAGGATGACTCGCGTCCCCTGCCGAACGTGCCGCGGCAGCAACGTACCGTCGCACGGGTCGCCGTCGTCGACGGCTTCGGCTACTGGAGCGGAAAGGACGTGCGGGTCGAGTTCCGGCCGGCGGCCCCCGATACGGGGCTGGTCTTTGTACGCTGCGACCTGGCCAGCCCGGTGCGGATCGCGGCCCTGGTTGCCAATCGGATCGAGGTGCCGCGCCGCACCGCCTTGCGCTGCGACGGCGCCAGCGTGGAAATGGTAGAGCACATCATGGCGGCGCTGGGGGGGCTGGGGGTGGACAACTGCGAAATTTGGGTGGATGCCGCCGAAATGCCGGGCTGCGACGGATCGAGCCTGCCGTTTGTCGAGGCGCTGTGCGAGGCGGGCCTGGTCAGCCAGAACGCCACCAGGCAGGCCCTGATCGTCCGCGAAGTCACGCGCCTGGGGAATGAGGAAAGCTGGGTCGAGGCCCAGCCCCCCACGTCGGGCGGACTGTCGCTCAAGTTCCACCTGGACTATGGGTCGGCCAGCGCCATTGGGCGGCAGACGCTGTCGCTGCCGATCACGCCCGACTCGTTCCGCCGCGAGCTGGCGCCCAGCCGCACCTTCATGCTCAAGAGCGAGGCGGAATGGATGTTGGCGCGGGGATTGGGGCGGCGGGCGACGCTCAAGGACCTGCTGGTTTTTGACGCCAACGGCCCCATCGACAATACACTGCGATTTCGCGACGAGTGCGTGCGCCACAAGGCACTCGACCTGGTGGGCGACCTGGCGCTGGCCGGTTGCGACCTGTTGGCCCATTTCGTCGCTTTCCGCAGCGGCCACCGGCTGAACGCGGAACTGGTGCGCGTGCTATTGACCGAGGGAGACATGGTCGCGGGGCGCCGCCGTTCCGCTTGAAACGGCCCTGGGAGCCCGATCGTGCGAGATGGTGAGCCGGAGACGAGGCGGAATTTAAATCAAACGTTGTTGCTCGGCACGCGGCGCGGCCCCAAGGTATCCGCGCCGGCGGGGGCCCGACTGAAACGCACCGGAGTTGCTGACATGGCTTCCTACGTTGGAGAGCACGCGGCCATCGACTCCCGCGCCGAGATCGACGCCGACGTGGAGATCGGCCCCTACTGCGTGATCGGGCCGCACGTGCGGATCGGCAGGGGCACGCGGCTGGAAAACAGCGTGACGATTACCGGGCACGTGACAATCGGCCAGGACAACCATTTCTATCCCGGCGTGGTCGTGGGTGGGGAGCCCCAGGACTTGAGTTACCAGGGCAGCGACACCCAGGTCGTGATCGGCGACCACAACACCTTCCGTGAAGGCGTCACCGTCAACCGGGCCACGGAAAAGGAAGACGGCGTGACCCGCGTGGGCAGCCACAATTACCTGATGGCCTGCTCCCACGTGGCCCACGACTGCCGCCTGGGCAACCATATCATCATCGCCAATGGGTCGCTGCTGGGAGGGCACGTGCACGTGCACGACCATGCCTCGCTGTCGGGCGCAGTGGCGGTGCACCACTATGCCACCATCGGCAGCTATAGTTTCGTGGCCGGCCTGAGCCGGGTGCTGCACGACGCGCCCCCCTTCATGCTGGTCGACGGGCACCCGTCGCGGCCTCGATGCATCAACGTGGTGGCGCTGAAGCGCAACGACTTTTCGGCCGAGGCGATCAACTGCCTGGCCGAGGCGCATCGCCTCTTGTACCGCGCCAAGGTGGGACTCGACCACGCCCGAGAAATCCTGCGGGGCAACCACCAACTGTTGCCGCAAGTCAACGAGCTGTTGAGCTTCGTGCAGAACCAGCAGGAAGGCAAGCACGGCCGGGCTCGCGAGCGGAGGAGAAACACGTGAAACCGCTGAGAGCGGCCGTCGTCGGGGCGGGACACTTGGGCCGAAGTCATGCCCGCATCCTGGCCGGCCTGGACGGATTCCGACTGGTCGGGGTGGCCGATCCCCTCGAAGAAAATCGCCGCGAAGTCGCCCTTGCCCACCAGACTCAGGCGTATGCCGGCCATCGCCACCTGCTGGGCCAGATCGATGCGGCCGTGATCGCCACGCCCACCTGCCACCACCACCAGGTGGCGATGGACCTGTTGCGGCATGGCATCCACCTACTGGTGGAAAAACCGTTGGCCGCCAGCCTCGACGAGGCCGAGGAGCTGGTCGACATGGCCCGCAAGCAAGGCGCCGTGCTGCAGGTGGGGCACGTCGAGCGGTTCAACCCCGCCTTTGCCGCGGTGCTGCCGCACGTCCGCGATCCCAAGTACATCGACTCGGTCCGTAGCGGCAGCTTTACCTTCCGTTCCACCGACATCGGCGTCGTGCTCGACCTGATGATCCACGACATCGACCTGGTGCTGTCGCTGGTCCGCTCGCCGCTGCGGCGCGTCGAGGCCCTGGGCGTCTCGATTTTCGGCCGTCACGAGGACGCGGCCAACGCGCGGTTGTCGTTCGAAAACGGTTGCACGGCCACGCTCAGCGCTTCGCGGGCCAGCCGCACGCCGGCACGGGTCATGCAAATCTGGTCCAGGCACTTGTTCGCCCGCGTCGACTTCGCCGACCGCTCGGCGGAGCTGGTGCGGCCCAGCGAAACCTTGCTCAGCCGCCAACTGGACGTCGATCACCTGCTGCCCGAGGAGAAGGCCCGCCTCAAGGAAAACCTGTTCGCCGAGCACCTGCCCCTGGAGCGGATCCAGGCAGAGCCGGCCGACGCCTTGACCGCCGAGCTGTTGGACTTCGCCGACAGCATCCGCGCCGGCCGGGCCCCGCGGGTCACCGGAGAGCAAGGCCGCGACGCCATCGACGTGGCCGAACGGATCCTGGCCAAGATCGCGGCGCACGCCTGGGACGGCAGCCCGGACGGGCCGGTCGGGCCGCTGGCGGGCCCCGCGCCGCGGATCATCCGCTCGCCGCACTGGGGACTCAAAACCCCTACGACCCGCCCTCGCCGCGAAGCCGGTTAATCCTGACCAGGCGGCCGCCAGACCAGGCGCGAGGGGAGCGGCCGGCAGGGGACCGGCGCGGAGGTGGAAATTCCCCGTTTCCGCGGCCCATCTTTGGGCCATGCGTTGCCCGCCACGCGGTGCGGCTGCGCCCACTTTGCGTGTCCTATACTTTCTTACCAAGAATATTGCGCCGATCTCGAGGGCGGTCCTGGGAGATCGCTCTCGAGGGAGCGAAACGAGAACGATATGACCGAGCTGTGCCCGCCGACAATACTCGTCGTGGACGACGACTCGATCACGCGCGACTTCCTCACGCATTGGTTGACCGAAGAGGGATACCGCTGCATCCAGGCCGTCAACGCGGACGAAGCGTGGGCATATCTTGCCAGCCACGAGGTGCACCTGATCACGCTCGACATCCAGATGCCGGGGCGATCGGGAATGGAGATGCTGTTCCGGGTGCGGCGAGCTTTCCCGGAGACGGCGGTGGTGATGGTCACCTCGGTGCGGCGGGTCGACGTGGCCATCGAGGCACTCACCCGGGGCGCCTGGGGCTACGTGATCAAGCCGGTCGAACGCGACGACGTGGTGTTGCACGTCAAGCGCGCGCTGGATCGCCGCGGGAACGCGGTCGACAAGCGCAAGTACATCATCGAGCTCGAGCAGCGGGTCCGCCAGGGGCTGCCCATCCGCCCCGCCGAAGAGGACGCCATCTATCGTCTGGTGGCGGCCTCGACCTGCCGCGAGCAGAAAAACGGCGCGTCGATCCGCCGGCCCGGTCTTTTCAGCGAGGCGCTGGCCACGGCGGCCGGTTGGGCGCCGGCGGAGGCGGGCGACCTTTCGATGGCGGCGCCGCTGCGCGACGTGGGCAAGATCGCCATTCCCGATGCCATCCTCCGCAAGCCCGGACGGTTGACGCGCGAGGAATTCGAGTTGATGAAAAGCCATACGGTCATCGGCGCGGGCATCCTCTCCAGCTCGGATTCGCCCGTCTTGCGGACCGCTCAGGAGATTGCCCTCTGCCATCACGAGCGCTGGGGCGGCGGAGGATACCCGGCGGGCCTGGCCGGCCCCGCCATTCCCGAGAGCGCCCGCATCGTGGCCATTGTCGACGTTTACGATGCCTTGACGCACGACCGCGCCTACCGGCCGGCCTTGGGCGAATCCGAGGCGCTGGCCACGATGCTCGAAGGGCGGGGCACTTATTTCGAGCCCAGGCTGCTGGATCTGTTCCTTGCGATGTTGCCCGACATCAGGCGGATCGGGGAGGACAACCCGGATGATCCCGCGCTGGCACCGCAGCCTGAAACGGTCGATAGCTCCCAGCCGGGCATCGAGCTGCACGTGGCCGGTTAAACCCGCCCGCCATGCTTCGATTCCGGACAAACGGGCTTGCGAGACTTATCGGGCGGCCAGAATCGGCAGGACCTCGGTCTGCGGATTGCCGGTCACGTGGACCTGCCCCTCGCCGTCGACGAACACGTTGACCTCGCTGCGGACGCCAAACTCCGGCAGGTAGATGCCAGGCTCGACGGAAAAGCACGTGCGGCGCAACACCAGCCGCTCTTCGTGCGTCTCCAGGTCGTCCATGTTCGCCCCGTTCCCATGGGTTTCCTGCCCAATGCTGTGGCCGGTCCGGTGGACGAACGACTGGCCGTAGCCGGCTTCGTCGATCACGTCGCGGGCGGCCCGGTCGACCTCCCATCCCGCCAGCGGGCGGTCCTGGGCAAATGCCTGCCGCACTGTGGCAATGGCCGCGTCGCGGGCGCGGGCCACGATTTCGAAGATCCTGCCGTACTGGTCGGGTACCTGGCTGCCGGCAAAGCCGACGCGCGTCAGGTCGCTATAGACCGAGCGGGGCTTGTCGAGCTTGCCCCACAAGTCGATGAGAACAAAGTCGCCCTCGGCGATGGCGGCATCGGCGCCGGGCTGCGGCGCGTAATGGGGGTCGCCACTGTGCGGCCCGACCGCGACAATCGGCGGGTGCGCCGTCACCAGTCCGTGGGCCGAAAAGTGATCGAGGATCTCGCCCTGCACGTCGGTCTCGCGCACGCGGCCGGCCGAGCCAAGCTGGCGGGCGATGTAGCTCCAGGCACGCTCAAATGCCGATTGGGTATGGCGGTCGGCCTCGAGGTGCATCCGCCACTGGTTGTCGTCCCAGGTGGCCTCGAAAAGCTGGACCAGGTCGCCCGATGCAACCACGTCGGTCCCGTTTTGACGAACGAGCTCGACCGTGCCTGCATCGACCCGCGAGATGTACGGATTGGCGTTGCGCGGCGAGTATTCCATGGCCACGCTCCGCAGGCCCTCCACGAGGCCGGCCACCCCCGCTTCCAGTTGCTGCCAGGTGAGGTAGACGGTCTTGGAACCGGGCAAGTGGTCGAGTGCGGCGGCTTCGATACGGTGCACCAGCTTCCTGGGCTCGCCCGTGGCCGGCACGCAGTAGAAAAACCGCCGCGACCCGATTTCCTTTTCGTCCAGACCCAGCACGCGCCGGGCCAGCATGTTGCTGCCGCGAAAGTCGTACATCAGCCAGCCGTCCAGCCGCCACTGGCGAAGGGCCTCTTGGACGGCGTGCAAGTCGAACATGGCGGCGGCCGCCGGGCGGCGGGTGGGACCACGAATAACTCAGGCCAGGTCTCGGTTGTCGAACAACAGCAAGGCAAGCAGCATCGCAATCAGCACGTACAGGCCCGCATAGACGCCGGCCGAGCCCACGTACTCCCATGGCACGGCCTGTCCCGTGGCCACCGCGCCTTCCGCTCGAAAGAACTCGAGCACCGGCAGCAGCGTGGCGATCAGCCTGCCCATGAAGGTCACCAGCGGCAGCTTCCCGATCGACGACTCCACCAGCAAGGGAGTCAAGTGG